>JBILRD010000192.1:0-4852 GCA_044372845.1 Saprospira sp.
TTTGATTAACTACTCTAAAATAACTTACAGAAAATCAAGGACTAAGATTAAAGATAGAGACTTCCTGAAATTATTTGTGGAGCACGATCAAATGCTTAGTGTTAAGCAATTGATGAAGCTTTCCAAGCTCACTTATATGGAGGCCTCAGTCAGAGTGCAGTCATGGATGAATAATTATGCTTTAAGATGGCTGCAACCAAGTGATGGTCAAGTTTTATATCAGTTAAACTATAAAATGCCAACAGCAAAAAATCATATTTTCGACATCAAAAGATACGATGATGAAAAAATAATGGATATTGTTCTAAATCATATTGAAGGAGTGGAATTGTCTCCCGCACATTTTGTCTGGCTTTTTGATATCAGTATCCAGGAAGCTCGAATAATTTTAAAAAGAATGGTCGCAGCAGAATTGGTCAGCACCCACTTGAATGCTTATCTCCAAAGAAAATGGATCTCCAATGTAAATCCTCTTGGACAAAGAGAAAAATATGATGTGCTCGATGAAGATTTTATAACCGAAGATGGTAGAATTGCCCTTAATGACGCTGATCTATTACAGTTAGCTATTGAAAAAAATGGTTGTCTAACTCCTGCAATCATCTGTCTTGAAAAGAAAATACCCTTGGATGATGCTCAGGATTTATTAGATGAACTTTATGAAAAAGGGGCTTTTTACCTCGAAGTGGATGAAAAAGATGGAACAATAGAATACAGGCTTCGAGAAACTAAGCTTTACAAAAAATGAATCAACGATTAAATTTGATGAAATTTATTTAGAAAATCTTCTCTTCCTTAAATATATATATCCAAATCCAAAGATGGAAATCAGAATCAGTGGAATCCCCAAATTGATGATTTGCCACTTGGTTTCTTCGGCAAAGGCTCTTTCCTGATCGAGCGGTCTTAATTTCAATTCACGACTTCTTGCCTCAATCAAACCCGTGTCATCCAATAAATATTCGATAGTATTCATTAAAAATTCACGGTTAGAGTACAACCTTGGGCCGCTATCAGGATGGAAACCTGCCCCCATCGGAACTATTTTACCTGAGGTAGGATAAACTTCATTTCTGGCAATATCTCCATCAGCAACAACTACCATCTTCCCGAAAGAGCTAAGATCTTTGATTGGATAATTTCCTGCATTTTTCCAAAGATTAGCCGTCTCCGCTGGAATTCTGTTACGGAAAAACGATTCAAACTGACCTTCCAAAAGTACAGCAATATTTTGATTCCCTTTGGTAAAAGCATCTGCTCTGATGGCAGGATCGATAGATCCCAATCGAACTGGTGTTGGCGGAAATTGTACCCGGCTATATTTGGAGCTTCGAAGCAACACAGTTTTTTTGACATTAGATTTTGTTCTGACAGTATCAATACTAGATGCATATTTCGTCATGACAAAATCCATGTTTTTAACGATCGGATGATCAATGGTTGATTTTCTGCTTTCTTTAGCTTCTATAGGTGTCAGATATGGATAAGCCAAAGGATAATAAAACCATTTTGGATTGGCTTTTTGACCTTGCCTGGTACTTAGTCCAATAATGGAGGAAGCGTCAAAGGAGGCAATCAGGTTATTGTTGACCCTTACTCCATAATTGAATAATAATTTTTGTAATTCAGTACCATTTTCAAAAGGGACAGCCTCTCCCTTGGAGTTTCTTAGACTGTCATCTTCCATATTAAGCCCATCAATCATCCAAAGCATTCTTCCGCCATTCATGATGTATTGATCGATTTTAAATTGATCATCATAGGAAAAAGCTTGAGTCGGCTTTGGAACAATAACCAGATTGATATTGGTATCTATTTGGTTGACTTGAGAGAGGTCAAGTCTGGCAATATCATAGTATTCAAAAAGTGCTTTTTCAAAATCATTGGTAAAAGGTCTTTGCAATTCGCCATGCCCTGTTAATAGGACCAGCCTTGGTCTGTTTCTTTGTTTCAGTTTCTGAATGGCTGTGGCAAATTTATACTCCAGAAAATTGATCGACGGATCGATATCAGAAGGTTGGTAATAGCCATCTCCTAATTCAATTAAATTAACCACCTGTATTTGATTGCCGTATCTCACAACAGCTGATGGAAAAACCAACATGATCTTTGCTTGACGCTTATCGTTGATTTGTAAGGGCATGATTCCCTGTTTGCCAAGCTTTTCCTGCATCTCTTTACGCTCAGAATCATTGCCTTGCAAAGGATTGAAAAACCTGTAATCAATCATGTATCCCGAACGCTCGCGAAATACATTCATCAAATCTCTGGTCGCATTCTGAAGATGCCTGAACTCAGAAGGGAAATCGCCTTCCAGATAAATTTCAATAGTGAAAGCTGTCGTATCTTTTTTTAGGGAGGACAATAATTTATTGGTAGCCTTCATCATCGTAAACCTCTTATCCTCAGTAAGGTCTATCTTTCCATAGATCCAGTAACCCAGAATATTCAACGTAACGATGATAGCAAGTATGATGCTAACCCAAATAGTAGTTTGTATTCTTTTTTGATATTTCATTTAAGACAAAATTACTTTCAACAAATTGATTAGTCTAAAACCTTCTTCCAGAACCTTTTTACCACTTCCTTTTTTCCAAAGCGATCTTAGTAGCGAACAAGAAGATGGCAATTACACTCAAAAAATAAAGAATATCTCTGCTGTCAACCATTCCTCTGCTAATCGAGGCATAATGGAAGTTAATTCCAAGATACTCCACAACACTGTCCATTCCGCCAAAAAAGATGGGCAACCTGCTTAAACTGCTAAAGGCATCATAAGCAAAAGCACAAAAAAATAAGCCCAAAATAAAAGCTACAATCTGATTTTTTGTTATCGATGAGGCAAAAATACCAATGGAGGCAAATACTGCTCCCAAGAAAAATAAGCCTATATAAGAACCTACTATTGCTCCAATATCCAGATTTCCCTTTGGTAGCCCTAATTCCCAAATGGAAAAGAAATATATAAATGTGGGGATGATTGAAATGACAATCAACAACAAACAAGCAAGATATTTACCAATCAGAATCTGCCAATCGGTCAGAGGTCGTGTATTCAATAATTCAATAGTTCCTGTTTGAATCTCCTCCGCAAAACTTCTCATGGTGATAGCTGGAATCAAAAACAAAAATATGTATGGCGCCATCATAAAAAAACTATCCATAGAAGAAAAACCATAACTGACAACACTATAATCCGGAAAGACCCACATAAAAAGTCCTGTTCCTAATAAAAAAACCGCGATGGCAATGTATCCAACCAGTGAACTTAAAAAAGAATTGATTTCTTTAAAAAAAATACTCAGCATATCTTTTATTGTTTTATGTATACAGGATTTCTGTCGTTATAAATCAACAGTGATTTAAAAAGTTTTGCTTCCCTCTCTTCAGATTTTATCTCTGATAATGATTTGTATAAACCAAGATCGTCCTTTGACCAGTTAAGAAAATTATCAAAATTAAAATCAGTAATCTCTCCGCTGTCAAAATGTAAAATCTTTTGAATGAATTCCAGATTTCTGTTACTGATATTTTTTTTGCCGATTCGCTCACCAGTGTAAGGATTGTGAACATACATGATGACCTCTTTTTCTCTGAAAGCCTTGTAATAGTAATAACTTATTTTTCCCAATACATGCAGCTTAACAAAATAAAAACGACCCTCCTGCTGATCTTCTGTGCGAATATATGGAATTTGATTGATACACAAACCCCAAATTTTATCCGGAATCAAACTATCCAGAAGTTTCTGAGAATTAGCGCTCAGGATCAGTATATTTTCTTCTGCATTTAAGTCATATTGCAAAGAGTCAATGATATTATTCTTGGAGCTTGCATCCTTTTTAAAATCTTCAAATCGAAGGTAAATGCCATCTTTAAAACTATAATTATTAGTCAAAGCTGTAGGTTGAGCTATTGATTGAAACCCTAGAAATGATAAAAATAAAATGCTTAGAAACTGTAGCATATCAGATTTTTTTGATGAACTCTATGCAGTACAAAAATCGTGAAAAAAATGTTCAAAAAAACAATTAAGTATAAAATAATGAACGCCCGCGATTTTATGCGCAGGCGTTCTTGTTAAAATTCATCGGTATCGATTTATTTCTTTTTGATCAAACCCTTGAAAACATCTTGCTTTACTTCTACTTTAAAACTTTCTCTCAAACCTTTAATCAGATTTTTTTCAAGTTCATCTTGGTAGTCAGCGACGATATATCCTCTTGCTTCATCCAGCGTCTTATTAGTTGCAGGGTTTACTGATTCGATTTTTGTAAAGTAAAAAGAACCTTCCTTAACATAACCATTACTAACTGTTCCAGGCTTCCATTTTAAATCATCCAATTCTTTGTTCTTACCTTTTTCATAAATGGCTTCCGTCGATTGAAGAATGGCGTTATCCTTATTATAAAGTTCTTTTAAAGCGTCAGCATTTAATTTTTTTGCTGATTTTTTAATCTTATCAGTAAGTTTTTTATCGGCACTTCTTACGGTGTAAGTGGTAACTTTAGCTCTATCTCTCCATTGATATTTACCTTTGTTGGCATTATAGAATTTCGTCAATCCTTCCTCATCACTGGAAGCTTTGTCCCATATTAGTTGTTTTTTTACTTCGAACAGTAAAATACCTTCCTCGTACTCTCTTAATAAAGACTTGAATTCAGGATATTTTTTATCTAATTGAGTTTCTTCGAATTCAAGACATTTTTGAGAAATCAATTTATTTAAAACTCTTTCTGCTGCACCTTCAAAAGTTCTTGGATTGGCAGAGAAACGTTCATTTGGAGATCTTTGACCCATTGTCGCAAATTCTTTAACGGTTCCTTTTCTGTCTCCTACAGTGAATAGTACT
>JBILRD010000125.1:0-6138 GCA_044372845.1 Saprospira sp.
TTCCATTCATCATTAAAAACGGTTACGGAGGTGGTATCCTCCAGGGCGGTTCTGATATGTAGACGCAACAGTTCTTTTATTTTTTCGCGACTATCGCTGTTCATAGCTTCTACTTTTTCCATGCCCAGAATAAAACGATGGGCATTGTCGAAGCAGATTTTGACGAGGATCTCTTCTTTGGAACCGATATGATTGTAAAGGCTGGAGGCTTTTAGTTGAACCCTTTCGGCCAGTTCCCTCATCGAAGCGGCATTATAGCCTTTTTCGCGAAAGAGTCTGGCAGCTTCCCTGTAGATAATTTGTTTTCTATTTTTCTTATCAGCGTCTTGCATGAATTGGCAGGAGTTTAGACTAAGATGTAAAATAAGTCAAAGTATGAAAACAAAAGAAAAAAAGAGCTCGATTTATGTCGAGCTCATGAAAGTAAGTTTAGAATTTAGTTGAACTATTGTTTAGTAGCTTTAACATAAACTCTTTTGCCATTGATTGTTGTTTCCATTTCAAGGTTATCACCTTTTAATTGAATAATATCAAAAACTTCTCTTAGATTATAATAACTACCACAATAATAATTGTTAAAGCTTGATCCAGAACCAATGGATAATACACCTTGTGAATTTGAATCAAAGTTTAACTCTAAATCTCCGTCACTATTGTCCCAATTGCCAGTGAAAGTAACATCATAGGTGCTAGAACCGACATAGGAATAAGTATACTTTTGACTAAAATCTCCATCCTTGTCAAATACATAAGTTACGCTGTTTGATGAACCTTGAGTGTTGGGTAGTATTGTGTCAGCGCCAATTCTGTATTGATTTACCTTCCATGTTCCATCAATTCTTTTATCTCTTAGAACGTCATCTTTACAAGAAAAAAATAAAAATGTCGTAGCCATTGAAAGAATGAAAATTGCTTTTTTGTTCATAGTTTAAAAATTAAGGTTAAATAATTATTGTTTATTAGTTTTTGGAAGTTTCCAAAATGAAGCATTTGGAAAAGAAACTGCATGAAGATGTATATTTTTTTGAGCAGTAATAATGCCTGGTCTTCTTGAATTATGTAAGATTTTCACATCATATATTTCATCAACATTGTTTTCGTATTGAAGGCGTCCTATAATTTGGTTGCTGTTTAAATCAAATATTATCACACCTGCATCTGTAGCTTTTTCTGCGATTGGCAAATCTTTAAACCCAGAACTGGTTTTTCTAATTTTAGACAAACCGATAAATAAATAATTTTCAATTTTAGACATGCCCCTAACAAACCCTCCTAGATCAGCAACAATCTCCTGTTGATTTGTATCCGGGTCGAATTTAAGTAGTTGACCAGTCGCTGATAATAAAACATAAACTTTGCCATTGTAAACTCTGGGAGAATGCGGCATTGCCAGGTTTTCTAAAATTATTTTATTAGATGGCACATGAATTAGAACACCACCATTTGTTTTAAAAGCCCTCCAGCCATCGTGAGTATCAGTTTGACTAAGTGCTGTTACGTACAGAGGCTCATCGTCATACATGGCCATGCCATTAAGATGACACCTGTCTTCGGGTACTAGTTCAGAAATAAAATCTGGCTTCCAAAAAGGCGTAAAACTATAATTTTCATCAATTTTACAGATACAAGAATATTGAGTATTTATTCCTATTATTTCATTTTTGGTAAATGCAACATCATGGATGTCAACCATTCCTGTATGGTAGGTTGCTCTTGGAAAATATAATTTATCGTATGTTTTGGGTTGAATTGGGTAATCATTAGCCAATTCTGGAATGTTTTTAAATAGGGACATTTCGCCAAGAGAAGCAATCGCCATAAAATCATTTTTAACAGCAATTCCCATTGGTTTATTAAAATCACGAGGCAACTGAGTAATGGTATTCTCATCTATAGCGCTAATAAAAATTACCTTGCCGGCCTGATAAGTACTGATAGCTATAGTTGCATCCAAATCACTAAGTATCTTAGGGATATTGTCAGTAACTCTAAACGAGAATGGGGGTAAATTTTTGACCATTATTTGGTTGTATTATACAACACAAATATAATCTAAAAATTAAGTTGTACATAATATATTTACCAATAAACAATTATGTGATTATAAGTCCTTACCGGCATGTTCGCCACAAAAACATACTATGAGTTTAACATTGGCTGGTTTGAGCAAATAATTTGTTGGAAACGGATAAATAGGATTTTTGATTATCGCTACTTGATAAACCTTATTTCTACTCTTCTATTTTTAGCTTTTCCAGCTTCTGTATCATTACTGGTTATAGGTTTTGATTCACCAAAGCCTATTGTTTTTAGAAGATCTAATGAGATTCCCTCTCCTTTTAGAAAATCTCTAACAGCATTTGCTCTTTGCTCTGATAAAGTTTTGTTACTACTGTCATCACCTACATTATCCGTATGCCCCTGAATTTCAATTTTAAGATTATTCTTTTTAATAATTTCTGCTACCCTTTTTAATTCAGGTATGGAAGCTGGCAATAATACACTTTCACCTGTATTGAAGAATAAATTATTAATTCTAACAGAAGCGCTTTCTTCAATCATTTTCTTGAAAGACAGTAATGTAATATTCTCTGTTAGTGTTGTTGGTTTATTAATATTTTTTACGTTAAGATTATTTGACAAGGGGAAATAACCTTCTTTTTCAATATAATAACCATAGTTTTTACCTAAGGGTAAAACCATAAAATAAGACCCGTCTTTTGGATTTGTTTTGGATGAACCAATAATCTTTCCTGTTTCTAAATCTTCCCATTTAATATTACAGGGTATTATTTCGCCTTTATCATTTGTAACTGTACCATTTACAGTTGCGACGAAATTAGGTCTCAAGTGTTTTGGTAGATATAAATAATGAATTTTGTTATTTTTAGAAAAGAAAGCCTTATCACCAGAAGTATTAATTTTATATCCCCAGTCAGAATTAGAAGAGTTAATATCCTTACCTAAATTTACAGGTTCGGACCAACAATCCCAGCAGCTATCTGCTAGACGTTTTGAAACAAATACATCAATACCTCCCAGACCACCATGTCCATCAGATGAGAAATATAGGGTTTTCATATCAGGGTGTAAAAAAGCACTTCTATCTATATGTATCGTATTAATTACATTCCCCAAATTTTTAGCTTTGCCCCAATTTCCATATTCATCTTTTAATGAAACATATATGTCTGATTGACTTCCTCCATTTCCGTGATAATCTTCTAAGCCGTCTATCATTTCTCTTGAGGATTTTATGTTGTAGTTAAGATTATCTTCATAAACTGAGCTGAAAATCATAACATTTCCATCACTTGACAGACTTAAATCAGCTTGCCATAAACCCTGATTAATATTAGGTGATAACTTGTAAGGGGTAGTAATTCCTTCTTGTGTCAATTCACAATTTTTTATAGTACCGCCACTAAAAAAATATAAAGAAGTATTATCTGCGTTAACATGTTCCATTGCTTCGTGACTGTAGTCTGTTGATAAATTTTCTAAAATTTTTGGTGTAGACCAATTGCCATTACTCAACTTATTTGAATAAAAAATATCTTCACCACCAATATTATCTTCTCTCTCAATTCCACAGAAATATAAAATTTTCTCATCTGCAGTTAATACTGGAACATACTGACTACCTTTCTCAGAATTATTTACTGCCTTGATTTCTTCGATTTTAATTGTTTTATCGACCGGACTTTCGAGAAGCGTAATCAAATTATTAAAATGTTTGTCATTTTTAAAAAATTCGGAATAACCTTTAACGGTATTCAAAGCTAAATCAAATCTCTTTTCATCTAGATTACTTTTAATCATTTTTTGAAGTGCAACAAAAGCTCTGTGCTTAGGCGCTGCGATTTTTATAAACTCATCATATTGATCGAAATAGGATTCAGAGTAACCATAACCCAAGTATAATTTTTTGCCCTTTTCAGCAATTTCATAATCTTTGCGTTTAATGTCTTTCAAGAACGAATCTTTATACTTTGAATAGAATTTATCAAGGGTAGTTGTTTCGCCATCAATTGTATAAATGTCATGATATTTTAAAAGAAGTCTTATACGTTGTTCCTCATCTGCATTTTCAATACAGAATTCCATGCCGGAGAAAAGGAGTTTTTTTTCAAAAAAGGGATAAAGAGAATCTATTGCAATAGATTTTTTTGGGTTGTTATTATACTTTCTGATAAAATCATAATAGCTATTCAAGTCTCCAATTGTTACATTTTCATTAAACTCACATACGTAACTTTTATTTCTTGCTTCCTCATAAAAATTACTTTTAGGATATTCTCGCATGTGTTTATAATATCTTTCAGCAGTATTTTCTTTCTTAGAAATTTCAAAATCTAGAAAGTAAATCTTTTGCCAGGCAATATTTACCTCTTTTGCTTTTGGGTAAGAATCAATAAAACCTTTAAAAGCTTCAATACTATTTTGTTTTTCAGCACGAGCATAAGCCAGAGCATTTCTAAGTAAAATTGCTTCCTCTTTATCAATCGCCTGAGGATATTTATCGATAAAAAATTGAAATCCCTCAACAGTATTATCTTTTTTAGCAATTTCAAATGCTAATCTATCTCTTTTCTTGATAGCTTCGGGTACCTGTATTGCCTTTGAATAAGTATCAATAAAAAATTGAAATCCTTCCACCGTGTTTTTTTGCTCTGAGAGACCAAATGCTACAATATTTCTCTTGTCAACTGATCTATTAACATATATATTTGAAGCTCTCTTGAAATAAGAGAGATAACTTTCGTAAGTCTCTAATTTATTTTCTGTTATAGCATCTTCAAGTGCTTTTAAACAGGTCGTATCTAAATAATTTAAGATAACCTCTGAATTGATAGGTATCTCACTGAGTTTTTTTAACTCTTTTTCATCTGATAGATTCTTGTAAAAGCTCTCCGAATTTAAAAAATACCCGTAAGCAGACTTAGGATTATAATTGTTGTAATTTCTTTGAATCAGTAATAAGCCCATTGAAAAATTATTCCCAACATCATTAGGTTCTTTTTCCATAGCTTTCAGCAATTTTTTTTCGACTTTATCAAAGTCTTCTTTATTGATTAGCTTTAGAAAATTTGATTGTGCACTTAAAAAAGCAACTTGGAAAGTAAGAATAAGTATAGGGAATAATTTATTCATGATATTTGATTCAAAAAATATTATTAAAAAATAAGCCCGATATTCTCGGGCTTAAAAAGTTTAATGTTCTAGTAAATTTGAACTTATTTATTATACCAACTGCAGGTACCACCGCTTGCACAACAATTAGTGGCAGCAGGAGAGGTACTTTGTTTTAATACTACCTCGGCCTTACAGTTTCTGCAGGCCCAAGTGACATTTCCAGCGTGTCCGCTGAATTGATAATTATGCATTCCACTAGAAGTTTTACAACCCGATTCCCAGGGAGCATTATTCGAACTGCCTAGTTTTGTTTTACAACAATTATAACATTTGTACCAAGCACCATCATTCATAGCGAAAGAGAATAAAAAAATTAGTGAAGTAAACAATAAACTGAATTTCAATAGTTTCATTATTAGGATTTTTAGGGTTAAAGTCATAACAAATATAAAAATTTATTTTAATTTATTTTTTTGCTTTTTGTCTTTGATAATTTTTGCAAAAAAAGAGATGCAGTATATTTTAAATTTTCATTATCATCTCTATAATCATATGTGGGAGCAAAATATAAAGGTAGCACTTGCAGCCTATTCTTATTTTTATCCCAATACCAGTTCTGAATAAAATCTATTTTATCAAGGTCTTTAAAATTGGACTCTCTTTTTACCACCAATTTAGTTTCTTCAAATGTAATAGGGTCAACCTGATAAACTGTATCAATACTTAACCCAAGGTTTTTTATTTCTGATTCATCCATGGGATAATTATATGAATGCCCATGGAATAGGCTAAGCTTTGAAGCATTTTGTTTACAGAAGGTTAAATACATTTCACAATATTCCTGATAACTATTGATTTCTTTAATTTTTTTCGATTTTTCAAAATTAACTCTTGTTCTGGTCTCCTTAGCATATAAAATGTTAGCTGCTGTATAATCAATTATTTTACTAATATTATCTACAGGCAGCCAGAATAGTTCACTGTAACCAATTAAATCTCCCA
>JBILRD010000022.1:0-11624 GCA_044372845.1 Saprospira sp.
TTCATTACAGATTTTACAGGTGCTATTGATTTGATATAAATATTCCAAATATTAGCTTTAGTGTTATAATATATGTAATATTTGACTTTTGTAAATTTTATATCAATAGGGTCCAACTCACTTATTATTACCTCCATTTTTTCCTCAAAATTAAGAGGATCTACTGTGTATATAGTATCAATTTTTACCCCAAAATTTTTTATTTCGTTTTGGTTGAATTTTTCTTTCAAATCAGCATCCTTATATGGAATAACAATACCTTCTTTTACAGGATAATACAAATAGTAAATCATTGGTGTAGCACTGTAATAATTATTGTAGGTACTATTATTTTTTTTATTTAAGTAATTAGGATCACACATTTCCTTTAATTTTACAACTGTAAAAGATTCTAAACCTAGAATTTTTTGAAATTCCTGGTCATAAACATCTCTTGTTCTGTAGTCACCTATTACTGAAGAATTCAATATCCACTTATATGATTCATTGAATGTGCTATCTTTTATAACATAATCACTTGATATTTCAAATGGCATATATGATTCATATTCGCCAATCCAGCCAATATCTTTGTTGTTTTTGAAGTCTTCGAGAATGTTACTCTCTTGAGATAGTAAATAGTTTATGTTAATAGTCAAAGCAATTATAGTCGTTAATGCAATGGAATTAGTTTTTGGATTAAAGTTTCCCATTTTAAAGATTTATTAAAAATTTAAATATTTTTTATTATTCAATATATCAAATATATGCATAATTTAATAAATAGATTAGTAATAACTTTTAGATTATTAAAACCAAATCCTCATTTATCGAGTATATTTTTATGAAAATTAAATATGGATAATGCCTTTTTAGAGTAAAATTTATTTCCCTCTTGTCTGATAAGCTTTTTCCAGGGCATTCAGAAAAACTGATACCGGTTGAGCACCAGATATTGAAAATCTGTCATCGATTACAAAATGTGGAACGCCACCCAAACCTACTTGCTGCGATTCATAAATGTCTTGATCTACTTGTTCGCTGAACTGATCAGAATTCAGCATATCTTTGACAGCATTTTCTTCCAATCCGATTTCTTTTCCGATAGCAAGCAAGCTTTCTTTATCTGCAATATCTTTTCCGGCACAGAAGTAAGCATAAAACAGCGCTTCTTCTGCGGCATCGCCCAGACCTTTTGTTTTGGCAAGCTGAATCAGTCGATGGGCATCAAATGAATTGGCCACAACAGCTTTATCGAAATGATAATTCAATCCCGCAACTTTTGCCATGTTCTCGACATTGTCATGCAGCGCTTTGGAGTTTTCAACGCTGATACCTTTTCTCTCGGCCAGGTATTCATAGACATTCTGTTTTTTGGTCTGTTTTGGCATTTCGGGATCCAATTGATAACTTTTCCACTCTATTTCTATCTCGTCAGCATGTGCAAAAGATTTGAGAGCCGATTCAAAATGTCTTTTTCCTATATAACAAAATGGACAAACGATGTCGGACCAGATTTCTATTTTCATTTTATTGGAATTTTGTGAAGTTGCGATTTCTTTTGTACCCTGAGCTTTCATTCCCAATAAGGAAAACATAAAGAACGAGGAGAAAAACAAAATTTTGCAAGTCATATATATAATTTTTTAAGCAACAAACATCACCCATTTTATTGATGTAAGATTGATTACAAAATTAAACCCTAAAGAAGCTATGTAAGTTGTTTATGAAGTTAAATTTTGATTAAAATAAAAAACCCAAGGCATGAAGAGTGATACCTTGAGTGGAGTATTATATAGTTTATAAAAATTACATATTATCTTTGATGAGTTGTGCGGCTTCTACAAAACTCTTCCTTGCATGATTAACGATATAAAAAACATCATCCTTGATCTCTGCTTTTCCCGGACTGCCATTTTTAATTTTCTGTTCTAATTTTTGCGCTACTTCTGCCAAACCTTCCAGGCCAAGCATTTTAAAGGCAGCCTTACTTCTATGAGATAAAAACCCTACTCTTTTGATATCCTCTGCCTGCCAGGATTCTTCAATGGCAGTGATGTCCTTTGAAGATTCGTCAATATAAGTTTGCAACATTTCCGCAACGAATTCAAAATCTCCGGCTCCAAGTTGATTGAGATAGTCTAGGTTAATTTTGTTCATAAAAGTTGGCAGCTATTGTTTATTGTTGTTTTTATCTTTACTTAAAAGTCTATATATAGTTGATTTACCGATGTTTAATTTTTTGGCAACCAAGAGTACATTCTGATCATATTTATTCAAAAAGCTATGAATAATTTTTTCAATATACTCATCCATCGTCAACTCCTCCGCCTGCCAGTTTTCAAATAATGGTTTTTGTTGAAAGATCAAATCATCCTTATCTATCTCATTTCCCTTGCAAAATAGAGCAGAGGCTTCAATGATGGTTTTCATCTCCTGCAAGTTGCCATGATAAGGATATTGAGTCAGAGCATCTTTTGCTGCTTGTGTGAATATAAGTGATTTTAATTTATTTCTTCTCAAAAATTCTCTCAAAATATTATTGGCAATGCTTAAAATATCTTGTTTTCTTGTTCTTAATGCCGGTATTTGAATATTGGTATTTTTGATATAATGGTATAGATCCTCACGGAGTTCTCCATTTTTTATGGCCTTATCAAAGTTTATTTTTTCAACTACCATCAACCTGCTATTCCAAAAAACAATGTTTTGCCCTCCCGGTTTTATAAATTTCTTTTCTTTCAAGGCTCTCATGATCCTGCTTTGTAAATGGATAGGCAGAGCATCGATATTTTCGAAGTAAAGACTGCCACCACTGGCCATTTCAATACAGCCAATCTTTCTTTTTAATATTCCAGAGAAAATATCCTTCTCTCTGCCAAAAATTTCAAATTCCAACAGTTCAGCCGGGTAGGAGAGAGCGTCAAAAATAACAAAGGGCCCATTTTGTCTTCTGGATAAGAGGTGAATCGTCTCGGCTACCAATTCATGTTCGCAACCCTCTTCCCCACTGATCAGAATCGGACTATCTGCTCTGGCCAGATCTTCCATCTTCCTGTAAAGATTTCTCATAGCTCTGCCTGAACCCAGAAAGCCGAATTCTCGAAATTTATCGACAATACTTGGTTTGGAATGGCTATCCGAGTACCATGTTGTACCTGATAGTTCTTCTAGTAGCTTGTTGATATATTCTTGATGAAAATCGGTTATGTTGATATAATCTTTTGCTCCTTTTTTGACCAGGCTGAGGGCTTCCTTTAAATCGGGCTGAGAAGAAATACAAATAAACTGCGTGGAAGGGCTGAACTCCTGAATTTTTTCCAAAAAATCGATTTTCTCCATATCCGCTGGAGCGTCAATGAGAAACAGAAAATCGGGATTGAGATGGATATGTGCCAGTGTTTCATGGGCGAGCTTAAAAGAATAAAGCTCCAGATTCTTAATAGAACCTGTTAAGTTTTCATAGGATTTTAAATCGCTATGGGAAACAAGAAATAATTTATATGGAACAATTTCCAATTCCATGGAAGGATGAATTTAAAACAAAAAAGGCGAAACATAATTGCCATCGACAATTAGGTATCGCCTTTCAGGAATTAGCTCCTAAAAATTATTTTACTTTAGGTAAAAAATCGTCGTTCATGAAGTAGATATAAGCCCAAAGCATCATGAATAGAATCAGAAACATGGCTAAACCCATTAAAAAACGTTCTGTTCCCCAAATTTTTTGATGATTACTCATAATATTATTTCTTTATAGTAGTTACAAAAGCTCTTGTGAAAGCAAAATTATAAAAATTCAATAAATTTCAAAGATAAGTTTCACAATAATATTAACATCCAAGAGAATATCGTTTAGTAAGACAGATCTTTGATGAGTTCTTTGGACAGTTTTGGTATTTTATTTCTTTGCAGCAAATAGGTCGTCAATCCTGCGATTTCGGCAAAAATCTGGTGTTTTTCCATAGCGCCCTGCAGATATTTTGCTCCTGAGGAACCGCCCGTGCCTGCTCTCATTCCAATCATCCTGCGGACCATCATAATATGTCTGTAGCGGAATGTTGCCATCAGTTCATCCAATTCCAAAACCAATGTCAACATTCTAGCCGGTTGTTGCAACAGTGGATATTCACGATATAAGTTAATAAAAAGAGCTGCCCGGCAAGCGGATGCGCTTAACCTTACTGGTCTTTCCTGTTCCTGGAAGAAGATTTCATCAAAAGATTTCATACTGATCTCTTCGATTTCACTGCCTTTCAACCCGGATTGGAAATTATATCTGTAAGAGGCCCAGAAAGGATGTAAACTTTTATCTGCATCTGATGGCAATTCTAGATCAGACCAATATTTACCAACTTCCCAGAAAGGTATTCTGCTCAACCATTTGTCTATCAGATCAAAAAGAGAAGAACCCTCTTCTGCATGTTCAATGGCCTGGATATGCTCTTCACGAAGTTGCTTTTGATAATACTTATGTTCAAAACGCTGTTCCATTTTCAACCCCAATTTTGTTTCGAGCAGTCGGAACTGATAGCTTTGAAATCCGGAAGCAGGCGTTAGCAAATCTCTGAAATCGAGAAAATCCATTGGAGTCATGGTGTCCAGAATTTTCATTTGAGCGACCATTAGTTTCCAGATCTCAATAATTCTTTCCATTCGATGGGTGGCAATGTACATGGCTTCTGAACTGTCATTGATGTTGTCATTTTCAAAGATCTTCATCACCGACTTCAAGTCATGCATGATTTGTTTGAACCAAAGTTCATAAGCCTGATGGACGATGATAAAAAGCATTTCATCATGAGCATCGACATTTTTTGCCTCACTTTCGGGAAATTGAGCATTTAGAATTTTATCCAGGGCAAGATAATCTCCATAATACTGCTCGCGGCCGGTATAGGAATTTTTCATGGTAAAAGGGTTTAAATGACATGTATTCTGAATCGGTATTCTGATTCAAGCTCCATTCTATAAATATTTCTGATGAGCAGCAGGGTAGTCCCTTCGGCAAAAGCGCTAAAGACAAAAACAGTGCTGGCAGCATCGGCTCCACTGATGCCTTCAATTTTCATTCTTTCGGGATTCTGATATTCAGTAACAGTTTCCTTATGTTTTAAAACAGATTCATCTTCGATTTCGAAATCGGCTGTGAACCCAACAGAGATGTGTTCTCTAAACTTAAAAGTCAACAGATCTCCAATCTCCAGATGATATTCAGAAATTGAGGGATCTATTGACAATGTTTTCATAAAGGATCAGTAAGTTTTACTCGGATTTTCCGTGACAGTTCTTGTATTTTTTACCGCTACCGCATGGGCAGCTATCATTTCTGCCGATTTTTGGTTCTACCTTTCTAGGAGCAACTTTTTCGATAACTTGCTGATCCTGTTGCATCGCTCTTCTTTGGCGTTCTTCGTCCTCCTTTTGCTGTTCAATATTGGTTTGAATATTTTTATTAACAGGAATACGAACCTCTCTGGCCTGACGCACTTCCGATTCTTCCTGGATAGGAATCATCCCCTGGAAAAGGAAGGAGGCAATTTCCTGACCAATTTCTAGATTTAGGTTGGTAAAGAGAATGCGCGATTGAATCTTATATTCTACTAAAGGATCTTTTTGAGCGAAAGTCGCATTTTGAACCTGATCCTTCAGTTCATCCATATTTCTTAGATGTTCTTTCCAACAGTAGTCGATAACTGCCAGTGTTATTCCTTTCTCAATCTCATTCACCAAAGATTTTCCTTCTGTATCTAAAGCCAGTTTCATATCAGCATTTACTTCCAAAGCTTTGATGCCGTTGGTAAAAGGAATGGTTATTTTGGTATATTTTGAATTGGGATCATGATAAACCCTGTCGATTACAGGTAATACCATTTCGGTTACTGATTTGAATTTGCGGTGGTAAGTATCCATGACAAAATCATGAAGACCGTGTGCTAATTTGTTTTGTTCTGTTTCTCTGAAGAATTTAACATCCATTTCAGGTTCAACACCAAAATAGCGCAACATATCTTCCTTAAACAAATTGAACTGACCGTTTGGTTGGTGTTTTTCCACCAACTGATAAACCAGATCCAGGAACAAGTCACTCAAATCAATCGCCAGACGTTCGCCATAAAGAGCATTGGAACGGCGTTTGTAAATAGCTTCACGCTGAATGTTCATCACGTCATCATACTCCAATAATCTTTTACGGATTCCGAAGTTATTTTCCTCAACTTTTTTCTGCGCTCTTTCGATAGATTTGGTAATCATGCCATGTTGTAATACATCTCCCTCTTTGTGTCCAAAACGATCCATAAGTTTGGAGATACGTTCAGAACCAAACAGACGCATCAATTTATCTTCCAGAGAAACATAAAACTGAGATGAACCCACATCTCCCTGACGACCGGCACGACCTCTCAACTGTCTGTCGACACGTCTCGAGTCATGTCTTTCGGTACCGATGATCGCCAATCCTCCGGATGCTTTTACTTCAGGACTTAATTTAATGTCCGTTCCACGACCCGCCATATTGGTAGCGATGGTAACCTGACCTTTTTGTCCGGCCTGGGCAACGATATCCGCTTCACGAGCATGTTGTTTGGCATTCAAAACATTATGGGGTATTTGTCGAAGGTTAAGCATTCTGCTCAACAACTCAGACTTATCGACAGAGGTTGTACCCACAAGTACCGATCTTCCTGCATTTCTGATCTGCCCAATTTCATCTATAATAGCATTGAATTTTTCCTTTTCCGTTTTATACACCAAATCATTTTTATCATCACGAGTGATAGATCTGTTAGTAGGAATAGGAACAACATCCAGTTTGTAAATATCCCAAAGTTCCTGAGCCTCTGTTTCTGCTGTACCGGTCATCCCTGCAAGCTTGTGGTACATACGGAAGAAATTCTGTAAGGTCACCGTAGCATAGGTCTGAGTGGATCCTTCGATCTCTACATTTTCCTTAGCTTCAATAGCCTGATGCAAACCATCGGAATAACGACGACCCTCCATGATACGACCCGTTTGCTCATCGACGATTTTTACTTTTCCATCAATTACAACGTATTCATCCTCTCTGTCAAATAAGGTATATGCTTTTAGCAATTGAGAGAGGGCGTGTAATCTTTCCGTTTTGGCGGTATAATTTCTAATAGCTTCGTCTTTTGCTCTTAATTTATCTTCATTGGATAATTTGCTGCTTTCGATAGCAGATAATTTTGCTCCAATATCTTCAATTACGAATAGAGTGGCATCGGCATTTCCTTTTCCAAGGAATTCGGATCCTTTATTGGTGAGCATTACATTGCGGGATTTTTCTTCGATCGTAAACAGCAAAGGCGCATCAGCCTTGTGCATGTGTTTACTTTGTTCCTGCATGTAATGATTTTCTGTTTTTTGAAGTACAGTTCCAATTCCTTGTTCACTTAGGAATTTAATCAAGGCTCTGTTTTTTGGTAAACCGCGATAAGCTCTGAATAATTCAAGACCGCCTTGTCCTTCATCCACACCGCTATCACCGTTGGCGATTTTAGTTTTAGCATTTTTTAAATAATCATTGACGATTTGCTTTTGAGCAGCAACAAGACTTTCAACCGCTGGTTTGAGCGCTTGATACAATTCAGCACGATTATCTTTAGGAGTTGGTCCGGAGATGATTAAAGGGGTACGTGCATCGTCAATTAAGACGGAGTCGACCTCATCCACCATGGCATAATGGTATTTACCCTGTACTTTTTCTTCGGAATTGAATACCATATTGTCACGAAGGTAGTCGAAGCCAAATTCGGAATTGGTTCCATAAGTAATATCTGCTCGGTATGCCTTATGCCTTTCTTCAGAATTAGGACGGTATTTGTCGATACAATCTACTGTCAGGAATAAAAAGTTGAGTAAAGGTGCCATCCATTCGGAGTCACGTTTTGCTAGGTAGTCGTTGACGGTAACGATGTGTAATCCTTCACCTGCCAAACCGTTTAGGTAAGATGGCAGAGTCGCTACTAAAGTTTTACCCTCACCGGTAGCCATCTCAGCAATTTTACCTCGATGTAAAACTACCCCACCAATCAACTGTACATCATAATGTACCATATCCCATTTGACAGTGTTACCCGCTGCTTGCCAGCTGTTTTTCCAGTAAGCTTTATCATTTTCAATGCTTACCGATGATAAATTTCCGCGGGAACCTGCAATGTTTCTGTCAAAATCAGTAGCGCTAACTTCAAGTGTTTCATTGTTGGTAAAACGGAATGCAGTTTCTTTGACAACAGCGAAGGCTTGAGGTAAAATTTGCTCTAAAACTTGTTCTATGAGTGTATCGCGTTTTTTGATCAATCGATCAACCTCATTGAACAGATCTTGCTTTTTTTCAATGATTTCCGTTTCATTGGCCTCTTCGCGTAGGGTAGAAATTTCCTGATCAATTTCCTGAAGATAATCCTTGATAATTTGTCTAAACTCTAAGGTTTTATTTCTCAATTCGTCATTTGACAAATCCTTTAGTTTATGGTACTCTTCGTTGATCAAATCGACAATTGGTCTAATTTCAACGATGTCTCTTTCCTGTTTGTTACCGAACAGTTTTTTAAGAAATCCAAACATTTTATATTATTTATTTAGATGCTAAAATTCAAAATTCCTAATTTTATACAAAAATAAAACTTAAAGTAGGAAATTGCTAAAAATTGAATTATTTATAAAGATTATTCAATAGTATTAAATTCGTTCCAAAAAAGAATATGTGCCCTTTTGGCTAAAAAGGTGACAAATAGTCTGATTCAAAACGCCTTATTTTACATTTAACAGAAATTCAATAGACATGTATATTCGTTGCATTCTTTTTTGCTTATTGGTTTTTTCATTTTCCTGTGAAAGTGCAAAGATAAAAACGGAAGATAAGCTTGAGGGCGATATCCAGGCTTTGAAAAAATTTTATTTTCCATTGGATGAATTATCTGAAGACGGTTTGGTTTATGAGTATGCTGAAGACAGTGCCGGATTAAAAATGGATTATTGGTTGTATAAATCAGTAAAAGATGAGGCAGGCGACCGTTTTTTGATAGGTACAAACTATGATGCTACCTTTGAACAGAAACAATTTTCGAGGGAATGGATTGTTTCCAATGGTACTATTCTAAAGGATTATTTATTCTTTCAGTTTGACAGTATTTCAAAAAAATCGTCTGTTAGAGCAGCCAAAATAGAAGAGAGTGTCGTTTTCCCATTTAGTCCAACCCAAGACAGTGATAAGGTTTATAGATTTAGGCTAAAATATAGCGTTTTGCCGGATACCAATGTTATTTATGATTTGGTCCGTAATAGAAAGTTCGATAAGTTTACTGAATATAAATTTGAGGGTAAGAAAATACCTGCTGTACAGTTTATCTGTCAGGAATTTTATGATGCTACAAATTATAAGGAAGGAGGTACCTGGACGGCAAAATCGACCATCAAGGAAATTTATGCTAAGGGATTGGGGTTAGTTTATAAAGAACGTAAGGGGGAAGCGCCCAACTATGTCAGTCGGTTGAAAAGAAGAATCAGTCCAGATGATTTTATAAAAATGCAAGGTCTTAAAACTAAATAGGATTAGGCTTGTTGCATTCAAAAACAAATTATTATGCGATTATCCGTTTATAGAAAAGCCCATTTCAATGCGGCGCACAGATTGTTCAATCCAAATTGGTCAGACGAAAAAAACAATGAGATTTTTGGTCTGTGCAACAACCCATATTATCATGGACACAATTACGAACTAGAAGTAAAAGTTGTAGGGGAAATCGATCCTGACACAGGCTTTGTGATTGATCTAAAAGTTCTTAATGATATTATCAAAGAGGACATCGAAAAGAAATTTGACCATAAAAACTTGAATCTGGAAGTGGAGGAATTTAAAAAATTGATTCCAACTGCTGAAAATATATGTCTTCTAATCTGGAAAATTTTGAGAGCTAAATTACCCGAAAAATTTGGTCTTGGTGTAAGACTTTATGAGACGCCCAGAAATTATGTAGAGTACGAGGAGTAGGTTTATTAGTCTTTAATTACTTTTCTGGATTCTAAAAGGTATACATACCTTTTGTAGACCGATCTTGCCATAATTTTACTGATAATCCATCCGATTTTACCGTCCAAAAATCCAAGTTGCCAGATATAATGTTTAAAAAATCGAAAGGCTGGTTTCAGGTAAAGGTGGTATAAAGTTATCTTACCTGTTTTTTTGTCATGATCAAGTGCAGACCAGGCGGCATATCGATCCATTTTGCCCAGAAAATGGTTCATATCCTTGTATGTTTTGTGTTGAAATCTGCCTTTTAACTTACCAACAAGGCCATCTGTTAAGATCTCAGCATGCACCTCTTTTTCTTGATATCTGCAACAATCCCTTTTAAAAAGTCTAATGACAGCATCATTTTGCCAACCGCTGAATCGAATCTGTTTTCCTTGAAAAAAATTATCTCTTTTAATCCAATATGCTACGGGATTATTAGATAAATCAGGGTTTCTGAGCAGTTCTTGAATCTCTTCAATTAAGGCTTTGGTAGGCCTTTCGTCTGCATCGACAAGAAAAATCCATTCATTTTTTGCCTGAGGAATCGCCCAGTTTTTTTGATTTGCAGAGTTGATATATTCTCTTTCCAGGATTTTTGTATTAAACTTCTTTGCTATTTCAATAGTATTATCATTGCTGTAGGAATCTACAACAATAATTTCATCTGACCAGCTCAGTAGGGGCAACAATTCTATTAAATTGTGTGCCTCATTGTATGTTGGTATAATAACTGTCAGTTTTTGCATTAAGAGTATACTATCAAAGATATGTTTAAAGTTAAAAAAACCTTTTGAAACAT
Organism: Saprospira sp.; assembly: GCA_044372845.1. Lineage (GTDB taxonomy): Bacteria > Bacteroidota > Bacteroidia > Chitinophagales > Saprospiraceae > Saprospira. The sequence continues at coordinate 10,818 of JBILRD010000022.1, forward strand.
AGGTCTCAAAAGGTTTTAGAATATTTTAAATCGACTGATTTAAGAAAGCTTTTGCTTCACTTCTTTCAATTCGTACACTTCAATTTCATCTCCTTCTTTGAAATCATCGAAATTTTTAACTGTCAAACCACACTCAAAACCGGCTCTCACTTCAGCAACATTATCTTTGTGACGTTTTAATGAACTTAGTTCTCCATTGACACCTTCTTTTTTCGGGAAGATCACAATGCTGTTTCTGATGACACGAATGTAACTGTTTCTGGTAACCTTTCCACTTTGAACCAAACAACCAGCGACATTTCCAATTTTGGTAATATTAAAGACTGCTTGAACTGAAACAGAACCAGTTATTTCTTCGACCTGTTTAGGTTCTAACATACCTTCAAGAGCTGATTTTATCTCATCGATGGCATCGTAGATAACTGAGTACATTTTGATTTCAACACCTTCCTGTTCAGCAAGTTTTCTAGCCAGAGGATTAGGACGCACTTGGAAACCAATGATGATAGCATCCGAAGCAGCTGCAAGATTGACATCTGACTCCGTAATAGGTCCGACCGCTTTATAGATAATATTAGTTTGAATTTGCTCTGTTTTGAGTTTCAACAAGGTATCAGAAAGTGCTTCAACAGAACCATCCATATCCCCTTTAACGATAAGGTTCAGCTGTTGGAAGTTACCCACTTTCAATCGACGCGTGATATCGTCTAATGTAATACGACGGGTAGCTCTGATTTGCTGTTGACGTATAATTTGCGCTCTTTTGTTTCCAAGTTCTTTAGCGTCGCGTTCAGATTCCATTTCCTG
>JBILRD010000193.1:0-4827 GCA_044372845.1 Saprospira sp.
TGGCTCATGCTGCGGGAAATATTCCAGTAAAATTGCATGACTGGAACGTTGATTTTGCCGTTTGGTGTCATTACAAATATTTAAATAGTGGCCCAGGTAGTATTGCAGGTGCTTTTGTACATCAAATACATCACGGAAAATCTGATATTCCAAGATTTGAAGGCTGGTGGGGACATGATAAAAATTCAAGATTTAAAATGCCGGCAACCTTTATTCCAATGAATAGTGCCGAGGCCTGGCAGACCAGCAATGCGCCCGTTTTTTCAATGGCACCACTATTGGCTTCTCTGGAACTATTTGATAGTGCAGGAATTGAGAATTTAAGAACTAAAAGTATACAATTGACAAACTATCTGGAATTTTTGTTAAGTCAAATTGAATCAGATAGAACCAGAGTCATCACTCCAAAAAATGCGGAAGAAAGAGGTTGTCAATTGTCAATTCAGGTTAAAAATTCAGACAAATCCTTGTACAATGAAATTACAAAAAAAGGGGTCATTGCAGACTGGAGAGAACCCGATGTCATCAGAGTGGCGCCTATTCCATTGTACAATAGCTTTGAAGATGTCAGAAAGTTTGTTGAAATCTTAAAAGAAAGTCTTTAAAAGTTTAACAAAATTGATGAATCTCAGTTTTACTTGAAACGAATGCATTTAAATTGAGATTCAAATCATTTTTCATCTAAGATCAAACTACCCTTATGCAACATATTATTATTGCCGGTGCCGGATTAGCAGGTTCACTCATGGCTATTTACTTAGCAAAGAAAGGCTGGAAAGTAGATATTTACGAAAGCAGACCTGACATGCGCAAATCATCCAATTATGCCGGAAGGTCTATCAATCTTGCTCTTTCTCACCGAGGGATCACGGCTTTGAAAGAACTTGGCTTAGAGGAGTTTATACTTGATGAAGCAGTAAAAATGCCTGGCAGAATGATTCATGACACCCTTGGCAATCAATTTTATGCTCCATATGGCAGAAATGAAAACGAATATATCAATTCCATCTCCAGATCAGGATTGAATAAAATCTTGATGACTGCTGCAGAACAGTATGAAAATGTCAATATTTATTTCAAACATGAGGTTCTGGATATCGATTTTGAATCAAAAAAACTTCTCATTAAAGATAATGAGAGCGGCAAATCTAAAGAGATAACAGCAGACTTAATCATTGGTGCCGATGGGGCTAATTCTGCCATTCGTCAGAGCATGCAAAAACAGATTGCCGATTATCAATCAAATATTGACTGGCTGGAACATGGTTACAAGGAATTGAGCATACCAGCTAATGAAGACGGTGGATTTAGATTGGAAAAGAATGCACTGCATATCTGGCCAAGGGGTTATTATATGATGATTGCTCTTCCGAATCATGACGGCAGTTTTACCTGTACTTTATTTTTTCCAAATGAAGGTCCAGACAGTTTTTCGACTATTAACACAGCTGAAAAAGTCAAGGATTTTTTCCAAAAAGAATTTCCTGATGCCGTCCCACATCTTGTTGATTTAGAGCATGAATTCCTCAACAATCCTGTCGGAAAGTTAGGTACTTTGAAATGTTATCCATGGAAAGTAGGAAATGCTGCTGTTTTGGTGGGCGATGCTGCTCATGCAATAGTACCATTCTATGGACAAGGCATGAATGCTTCTTTTGAGGATTGCCGAATTTTGAATGAATGTATCGATAAATTCGGAACTGATTGGGAAAAGGTTTTGAATGAATATGAATCTTTGCGAAAAATAAATGGCGATGCCATTGGCGATTTAGCGGTTGAGAATTTTTATGAAATGAGAGATCATGTAGCTAATCCAGTATTCCAACGCAAAAGAAAAGTGGAATTAGCCTTAGAAAACACCTATCCTGATTATCATTCTAAATATTCTTTGGTTACGTTCCATCCCGAAGTTCCATATTCCTATGCACAATCACAGGGAAACAAACAAGATGATTACCTGATGAAAATCTGTGAAAATCTGGAAAATGTTGATGGTTTGGATTATGAAGAAATTTACTCTGAGTTAAAGGCTTTGTAAAAATCAGAGCACTAATACTTACAAAAGGACCAGGCGACAAATTTGCCGTGGTGACTCAAACTCAAATTGACAGGAAGTTTATCTTCATTGAGATAGACAAAAGGTATGTTGTTTTCTGTCCTGATTTGGAGACTTACATTGCTTTTTAGGTTCATTTTATTTACTAAATCCTGAAGACAACATATTCTAACAAATTCACTTGGATTAGACTCTGGATAAACTTTTTCAACCCCGGCAAAAAAGGGATTATCACTAATAGAAGCTATACTGTGAATGTAATGATCGTTAGATAGGATGGTAAAAACAGATATTTTCCCCCATGGAGAATTAACTTCAGCCTCAGCTTCTGATATTAAAACAGTTTCAATTTTTTTTGGGATATAGGCTCTTATTCCATTGGACTTATTGATGATTTTATAAGCCGCTTCTTTTATAGTCCAGATTCGCCATAGTGTTATATTGGGATCTATTGAACCTTGAATGGTTTTGATCTCGTTCTCCGTACAGATTTTATTAAGATATCTTAGATTGGAAGCTTTGTTTTCTTTTAAAACAATGTCTAAATCTACAATATCATTTCCAATCATTATTTCGAAGCGATCAATCTTTCAACGATTTCAATAGCAGCACCAACTGTTAGCATTTTTTCAGCTGAATCGTCATCAATTTCAATATCAAAGGCATCTTCAGCATCTAAAATAATATCTACCAAATGCTGAGAATTGATTTTCAAATCCTTCATCAAATCGGTTTCCTCTGTTACAGAATCCAATAATTCTTTGTTACTGACATAGGGACTGATGATATCCTTTAATTTATCTGAAATTTCCTGGCGATGCATAGTTTTAATTTTTAATATTTTCCAAATATAATACAACTGTTAACATCTCCAAAACCAAAGCTGGCCTTTGCCATAATTTTTAATTGATTTAATTCCTGACTAACAGATGGAATACAGTTCTTATCAATCATTTCAGCAATTTCAGGATGCAAATCTTCACAGTTTATCGATGGATGTAAGAAGGAATGATATAACTGAAGTACTGTTGCCACGGATTCTATAGAACCGGCGGCGCTCAAACAATGACCAATTAAAGACTTCAGGGAGTTGATATATGGAAAATCTGTTTGATTTCTATTTAAAGCTCTGGTCCAGGCAGCAATTTCACCGGGATCCCCCATTGTGGAGGTCAAATGTCCCGAAATAGCATCAATATAGGAAGCAGTAATTCCTGCATCCATTAAAGCTCCTTTTATACAATTTTCTATTCCTTTGGTATTTGGGGCGGTCATGGATCCACCTGATCTTTGACCACCGGAATTAACGTATCCTCCAAGAATTTCAGCATAAATGGTCGCGCCTCTATCCAAAGCGGATTCCAAACTTTCGATAACTAAGGCTCCTGCCCCACTACCAGGCACAAAACCGGAAGCTGTTTCGCTCATTGGTCTTGATGCCGATTCGGGATTATCCTTATTTTTTCTTGTAATCACTCTCATGGAATCAAATCCCGCCCAGATATAAGGCCCGGAACTGTTACAACTGCCAACCAGCATTCTATTGGCTTTACCTGAAACAATGCGTTCATATCCAAGGATGATTGCCTCTGTTCCAGTACTGCAGGCTGAAGAATTGGAGGAAACCTGATTCCCCAATCCCAACATACCACCAAGATAGGCACTGATACTGCTTTCCATAGTCTGCTGTACCAAAGAGGAACCAATTTTTTTGACATTTCCGGCGTCTACTTTGTAGATTCCATCTCTGACAATTTCTATTCCACAATGGCCACCACCAAAAACACAACCTGTATTCCAATCGGTCTCTGCATCCTTGCCACTGATCTTAAACCCGGCATTTTCCCAGGCTTCGAGACCTGCGACACAACCATAAAGTAAACCCGAGCCCTGAATCATTTTCTGCTGTAATTCAGAAAGGTATTTATTGGTAATTTCCTCTGTAAGAGGTGGAATTCCCCCTACCTGGCAGCCAAAATTCATTTTTTCAAGATCTTCAATAAACCGAATACCAGATTTTCCTGACTTTAAAGCTTCTTTAAAATCATTAACACCCACTGCGTTTGGGGCAACAACTCCCAAACCGGTAACAACGACTCTGGTTTTATCCATTTGATTATTGATTACTAAAATATTCTAAGTTTTTTTTGATTAAAGAGTTTTTGAAACTGCATTAAGTTCAGCATTTGCTCTCACTGGATTGATCATCATTCCTGACATTTCACCTGAAGCGATGACACTGCCATCCTGATCCAACATTTCTACATTACATTTTAGTTTACCCATTCTGAAAAAATGTTTTTTTGAAACAACATTTACTTTTTGTCCAGGTAAAACCATTTTGTAAAAACTCACATTACTGGAAGTAAAGGCGAAAGGTGGTATTTTATCAACTTTATCTTTTACAAGGAAGATTCCAAAAGAAACCAATCCTATCTGTGCCATGGTTTCAATAAGAATTACTCCAGGTGTTATTGGATTATCTTTGAAATGGCCTTGGTAGAAATACTCATCATTCTTAAAAGTATAAGAACCTTTTATACCGTTTTCGTCAGCTTCTTGAAGTTCGTCAACAAATAGAAATGGAGACTCATAAGGCAGTCTTGAAATAATTTCTTGAAAGTTCATGGGGATATGATAATTCATTAAATAAAAAAAGCAACAGTCAAAAGTAGTGACAGTTGCCTAATTATTCAATCTTTTTGAGTTAAACTGAAAAAAATCATTCGAAGCAAAAAAAATAATGTACAAAACTGATTTTCATCAATTTA
>JBILRD010000194.1:0-4823 GCA_044372845.1 Saprospira sp.
CGATATCTTTGTTAGAGAGCGTGTCTAACAGTTTCTTATGATCTTTATCCTCTATGATGCTTGAACTTTGATGATGCTCTCGAACGCCATAAAGCTCAAGTTCATTTTGGAAATTTGTCTTTACTAATGCTCCCAAACTCAAACTGGCCATTTTGTATTTGGTAGTATGCTGTAATGGTATCAGATTATTTGGATTGTCAAGTAAGGTAATTGCCTTTTCGACAATTTCCTCATATAGAGCTTTAGAGGCACCATTATTTAATTCAGAGATTACATTTTCGGTAGAGACAGGTTTGTAGTCAAACAATCCAAGTTTGTACTTAACCCTCAATATTTTTTTAACCTTTTCTTCTATGATTTTAGGATCTATTTCACCCTTTTCAATGGCTTCCTTAATCATTTTTTTGGCCAATGGAACGTCGTCTGGCATCAATAGCATATCCACACCGGCTTGTATTGCTTTCAAGTCAGCTTCACCGGGTTTGAAGTTTTTAGTCATCCCTTTCATGTTCATCGCATCGGTGAAGACTAGCCCCTCAAAACCTATTTTCTCCTTGAGAATCTGGTCAATCAATTTTTTTGAAAGCGAGGAGGGCAGATTGCTGCTACTATCCAACAAGGGCAGATTAAGATGAGCTACCATGATGCTTCCAATGCCATGTTGAGCGAGATTTCTAAATGGATAAAGCTCCAGACTATCCAATCTTTCGGGACTGTGATAGAGTATGGGTAGGTCGTAATGTGAATCTACGTCAGTATCACCATGTCCCGGGAAATGCTTGGCACAGGCAAGCACCTCATGATCCTGCATGCCTCGCATGTATTGAAAGGCTTTGGCAGTGACATTCTCTTTATTCTCGCCAAATGAACGATCTCCAATCACAGGATTGGACATGTTGTTATTGACGTCAACTACTGGAGCAAAATTTATATTGATCCCAACTCTTCGACATTGGCGGGCAACCTCTTTACCAAAATTGTAGACTATAGCATTGTCCTGAATAGCCCCAAAAAGCAATTGTCTTGGGAATGCTCTTACTGAATCCATTCTCATGTTTAATCCCCATTCCCCATCAACAGAAACCAGTAGGGGCGTTTTAGCAAGAGATTGATATTTATTGATCAGGAAGGCCTCTTGTGTAGGACCGCCCTGAAACATGATCAGCCCACCAATATGTTGTTTTTCGATCAGATCTTTGACCCTTTGTTCATCAGCACTGCCGTTCTTTGGATATACCGCCACCATAAACAATTGTCCCAAGCGTTCCTCCTCCGACATTTTTGACCATCTTTCCTCTACCCAGATATTTTCTTTTTCAATGGGACTTGGTTCATTAAAAAAAGATAAAGAACTGAAAAATAGAAATATAAATACAGGAAAAAAGATTTTATAGAATGTCATAGGGAACAGAAACAATGATTTTCGTCAATAAATTAACCAAGCGAATCTAAGTCATATTTTATTGCATCCTCAGAAGATAAATTTGTTGTAAATGGTAAAAAACTTACAAAAAAACAATGCCTTATAAAGTTTAAAAAACTATATAAAGATAGCAGTTTAAAGTTTGATTGATTTACAGCCGTGATAAATATTTTAATTTTTATACATTTTTCCAACCATAATGATTTTGATCACGTTTTGTAAAAGTCATTGATTGGTTAATTTAAAAAATTGATGTTATCCGGAAGTAAACATTTACAAATAATTGATTTTCATTATTTAAATAATCTCATCAAATCGTTTGATGGATTTCTAATTGTTTACAGAGATATGAAATTAACAAAAAACAGCAGTGATTTTGAATTGATTGAAGCCTGTCGCCTCTTTGATCGCATGGCTCAAAAATGTCTTTACGAGAAATATTTTGGAAAAATGTTCGGCGTGGCAATGCGTTACACCCAAAATCAGGAAGAGGCTTTGGATATTCTAAACAGTTCTTTCCTTAAAGTTTTTACCTCTTTGGATAAGTACCAGGATAATAATCTTGGTGGCTGGATTGCCAGAATTGTCTTCAATACTGCCATAGATCATATCAGAAGGAATAGCAGATATCGACAGTTGATGGATTTTAATGTGGAAAGAGATGCTGTTGTCTCTAATGACAGTTTTAGCAGACTTCAGGCAGAAGAGATTTATCAAATGATTCAAAAATTACCCACAGCCAGTCGTACCGTTTTTAACTTGTATGTTATAGATGGTTACAAACACAAGGAAATTTCAGAATTGCTGAATATATCAGTCGGTACCTCGAAATGGCATTTATCCAACGCCAGAAAAGAACTGCAACAGATGATTGGCAGTAGAAACAATTACGAATCCTTGAGGTTGTCTAAAGTCGGAGTTTAAAACCAATAAAATAAAACCAAAACGATTATATGAAAAAAATTTACAAAACTGATCGGCTTTTAAAATCCAAAATTGAACAACATGAATTTGAATTTTTGCCCGAGGCATGGCATAATATAGAATTGGTTCTAAACGAAATGGACCTGTTCCTCACTGAACTATTAGAGCAGTCAATCGAGTTGGAAAGGGAAAGAATTGATTTAAAATATCTATAATTGTTATTTATTTAGTGGTTCATATTCAATTTTTAAATAGCAATGTCAGATATAATCGAAAAGTACGCCCATCTTCTGGTCAATTACTCCCTTAGCCTTGAGCCCGGACAAAAACTATTTGTTCAGTCTACCTATCTAGCCGAGCCTCTGGTCAGAGAGATTTACAGGGCGGCATTGAAGGCTGGAGGAATCGTAATGGTTTCGACCGAATTCAGAGATCAACATCTGATTCTTATGGAGGAGGCTGATGAAGAACAATTGCAATTTGTCGATCCGATCTATGCCATGGCGATGAAGGAATTTGATGCCTATATTCATATCCGAGCGCCTTATTACAGTGTCAGTCCAAAATTTCCAAGTTTGGAAAAGCAACAGATCTATTCCAAAGCCAGAGCAGAATACGCTAAGATTTATTCGGAAAGAACTGCCAATCTCTCGATGAAGAGAAATCTTTGTGAATATCCAACGATTGCTCATGCGCAAAATGCAGGGATGACTTTGGAGGAATACAGCCATTTTATTTTTGATGCCTGCAATTTGTATGAGGAAGATCCGGCTTCAAAGTGGTTAGAGTTAAGTCGCAATCAACAAAGAATCGTTGATTTTTTAAATAAAAAAGATAAAATCCATTACAAAGGGGAGGGAATTGATATCCGTTTTTCTGTAAAAGACAGGATTTGGATCAATTCAGATGGTAAGACCAATATGCCTTCAGGCGAAGTGTACTCAGCACCCATCGAAAATTCTGTTAATGGAACTATCCATTTTGCTTATCCTTCCATGTATATGGGACAAGAAGTGGAGGGCATCACCCTTTGGGTCAAGGATGGGCAGGTAGAAAAATGGGAAGCCAAAAAAGGTAAAGTCTTATTGGATAAAATTTTCTCCATTGAAGGAGCCAGATATTTTGGAGAAGTCGCCATTGGTACCAACAGTAAAATTCAAAAACCTGTCAAAAATATCCTTTTTGATGAAAAAATAGGAGGGACCGTTCACATGGCCATTGGTCAAACCTACTATCAGTGTGGCGGTAAAAATCAATCCAGCATCCATTGGGATATGATCGCCGATATGAAAAATGGTGGTGAAATTTTCGCTGATGGCGAGAAATTCTATGAAAATGGCTTGTTTTTAATATAATTTTAGAAGTTAACTAGCTGATTTTTTGGTTTTGAACACAGAATCTTTGTGGTAATCAAAATTGTACTCTATGTTGAACTTCCTATGGATAAATCCCTAGTCTCATTGGGGATTAAAAACTCAGGATAAATCCTTTCAATTTTTCTCCTTCGCGAATCCTATGAGTCTTAGTGGCAAATAATCTTCCGCCACAAAGACGCCAGGGCACAAAGATTCACAAAGACTTTTTTCTGTAAGATCTCGCTCTGGAATAATCTATTCCAGATTCCCGACTATTCTATTCCAAACTATTGAAATTCTTTGCGACTCTTCATTGCGATTTTTGCGTGTACTTCCTATGGATAAATCCCTAGTCTTATTTGGGATTAAAAACTCAGGATAAATCCTTTCGATATTTTTCCTTCGCGAATTCTAAGAGTCTTAGTGGCAAATAATCTTCCGCCACAAAGACGCCAGGGCACAAAGATTCACAAAGACTTTTTTCTGTAAGATCTCGCTATGGAATAATCTATTCCAGATTCCCGACTATTCTATTCCAAATTATTGAAATTCTTTGCGACGCTTCATTACGATTTTTGCGTGAACCAATACACCATGCTTACCTATTCCAAATTCTTCTATTCCTGATTCCAGATTAAGTACCCCTTTAGGTAAAATACCCAATTTTCATCATCGCGGAAAATACCGTAGTACAGGCTTGAAAAACTATCGATCTTTGTTACATCAAATAATCAAAATCGAATAAAATATCAATCTTATGAAAACGACTACCTTCTTCAGCACAATCCTAACATTCTTGTTACCAGTTTTAGTACAAGCTCAATGTATCAATCTTTCTTTCCAGGTTTCTGATTTTAACGGTTCTCAAATCAGTTGCCATGGTGCCAATGATGGCGCAGCATTTGTAAACGCAGTTGGAGCTAACAGATTCTTCACTTATCAGTGGTCAAATGGTCAAACAGATGCTCAGGCTCAAAACCTGACTGCTGGAACTTACACAGTGACTGTTACGGATAATTCAGGTTGTGCTGTTACAGGTTCTGTTCAAATTAACCAGCCAGCAGCTATGACTTTCACCACCAATACTGTTTCTACAGCATACGGTTACAACTTGAAATGTT
>JBILRD010000195.1:0-4811 GCA_044372845.1 Saprospira sp.
ACTATTTTTATTATTGCTTTTCAACAGCAATATCTCCTTTGCACAGGAAGTTCCTCAAAAGAATTGGAAGAAATTAATCGCTGATGCGATTGAATTTGAGAGGTATGGTGATATATACCGCGCAGCATTATATTTTCAGGCGGCATACGAGCAAAATAAAGATAGAAAGGATCTAGCCTATGTAGCTGGAAACTATTTTCTGGAAACACGAGAGTATACCAAAGCTATAAAATCCCTTGAAGAGGTAAAAAATATTCCTTCTGACAGTATTATTGTTAAAGCAGGGTATAAGTATGCTTATTGCCTCAAAATGTTAGGCAGATATTCCGAAGCTAAGGATGCTTTTAATCAATTCTTAAAATCATACAAGGGCGATGATTATAACAAGGTCAAAGATAATATTGAAATAGAGTTGCTGGGTTGTGAATATGGTCTTAAATCTGAAGAATATACCAATAAGAATATCAGTATTTTTTATTTGGATAATGGTATAAATACCAATAAAACTGAGTTTGGTCCTATACCTCTTAATGATAGTGTATTGTTTTTTTCCTCTACAGCAAGTGGTGCAGCAAAAATCTTCAGAACAACAAAGGATTCCGATGGGCTTTGGACAAAACCTTCCTTATCTACAATTTTCACTAATAAGATTGAAAAAACGCACTATGGCAATGGGTCCTTTTCAGCAGATGGTAAAAGGTTCTTTTTTACTCAGTGCGAAGTAGTTGAAAATGGCCAAACAAGATGCCAGATTTACATGATGAAGATGGAAGGTAATAAATGGTCTAGTCCAAAAAAACTTCCTGAAACAGTCAATGAGCCCAACTCCAATAATACACACCCGAATGTAACTGTAGTGGACGGAGAAGAAATTCTATATTTTTCATCAGACAGAGTTGCTGGAAAAGGAGGCTTGGATATTTGGTTTTCCAGTAGACCTTTAAATTCTAAAGACCTTAACTTTACTGAGGCTAAAAATTTGGGGTCAAATGTCAACAGCTGGAAAAACGAAATAACCCCTTTCTATTACAAGGGTACAAATACGCTTTATTTCAGTTCCAATGGCAGAAATAGTGCCGGAGGCTTTGATGTATTTAAAGTTTCTGGTGACAGACAGAAATGGGATTTGCCACAAAATCTGGGATTTCCTATCAATTCTTCCTACGACGATTTGTATTTTATTTTGGGCAATTCTAAAGAATCAGGGTTTTTTATTTCCAACAGAGTTTTTGAAAACAAAAAATTTTCAACAGCTGATGATGATCTTTTCTATTTCCAGGAAGAGAAGAATCAACTTATGCTTTTTGGTGCTGTTTATAGTGAAAAAGACCCGGCAAAAACTCCTCTAAGAGAAATCAACTTAAAGGTTTTTGAAGTCGATAACGGATTGGAAGAACTTGTTTTCGATAAGATATTTTCCCCTGCTATTGAGTACAAGGTGTCTCTGGAAGCTGGAAAAGAGTATTTAATTGAAGTATCAGCTGCTGGTTTTAATAAATATACTGAGAAAATCAGCACCTTAAATGTTCAAGGAATTGAAAGCAAAAATCTCCATATTGCCTTGAAATTACCTGGTGAAACAATTGCTAAGGTGGAGCCTAAATTTTTGATTGTTCCAGATAAATATAACAGCAAAGAATTTGCCTATAAATTGCCATTGTCAGCTCCTGTTGATCCAAAGACGGGAAAAGCTTTTGCGCTTGGTACAGATGTGTTTAATGCTTTTAAGTCTGCTGATGAGATCGCTACAAAAGCGGATGAAAGAAAGGTATACTGGGAAAATGGTATGCTGAAAGCCGTGGAGAAAGTAGTCGTTGCTGTTGTTGAACCCAAAAAAGAAATAATTGAATTAAATAATATCCAAGAGCCTCAAAATAAAAAGATTACTAGCTATAAAATACAAATAGCAGCTGTAAGGAATTTTAAAGAAGATTTGTTCGACGAACTTAAAAAAGAAGAACTCAAAAAATATAAAATAGAATTTGAGAAATTGGATGGCAGTGAGATGACCAGAGTTCTTATTGCGCCGATTCTAAAAAATCCTGATGGCTCTGAAGGGTTTAAATCTACTGAAGACATTACCAAATTACAATTGTATCTCCTGGATCATACTCGTTTCAAAAGTTCCTTTGTGGCCAAATATGAAAACGGTATCCGACAAAATGGATTTATTAAAGGGTTTAATGAAGATGGCTCTGAGAGAGATTGATTTTATAAAAATTACTCTTTAATAACAGTTGTAATTTTTTTCAGAAGTAGCTTGCCCCCCTCGTCCAATTTATTCAGAACATTACTGTTTTCCTCCGAAAGCAAGATCAGACTGAAATTATCAGCTAAGATCTCATCAGGATGAATAGTATAGCTGGTATTCCTGCCAATTTGTTCCCAATAACCATTCAGACTTTCTTCACCTAGTCCGACATCATCACTTACAACCTGCCATTTGTTTTTAGCAGTTTTTCTGACCTCGAAAAGTTGAAAAATATGCCCGTCAAGTATAGAAATATTTTTATAGCTCCCATATTTTGAATAAATACAAGGGATTGCTGAGAAGTTATTACCCACTGAATCTTTTAACTGGATTGAATAGGAGATATCAACTCCATCCGGATTATAAATAATTCTTCTTTTTAAGAATTCACTAAGTTCAAGATTTTCAATTTTTTTATAACCAATCAGGGCATACAAGTCATTTCTTTTATCTCTATTGTATCTGGAATAAATATGAAAAATTTCATGCATCAAGGTTTTTAACAAAGTTTCATTATCCTCCCTTATCTGCTTTGTTGGAATCACAATCATATTTTCCCTTGTATAATAAACTGATTTTCCGTAGTAATTACCGCTGGTTTTAAGAAGCTTAATTTTAGGTAACTTTAAGTTTGGGAATAATTTTTTGCACTGATCCAGCGCCTTAGTAAATTGTGTTTCTAAAATTTTCAGATCATTTTCATTAAATGCTTCAATGTCGTCTTGAATATATTTTTTGTATTTTTTTAAAAGCTCCTCTCTGTTATCTACTACTTTTGGCATTTTCATTTGGATACTCATTTCGAGCATATTGACCTTTTCAAAATAGTTTTCGATGCTATCCTGGACAACTGCTTTACGCGCTTCCTCTAGGGACAAAAATTCAAAAACAGTCAGGGGATGCTTTACTTCTTTGCTTATTTCATTATTACAGGAGAAAAGTAAAAAGGAGAAAATAATAATCAGAAATTTATTAGAGGGCATGTTTAATCGATTGATTTAGATAGAATTTAGATTCCGGGCCTACACAGAATAATAAATCGAGGATACTTAGGTTTGAGACAAATCCTAATCTATCTTCAAAAACCTGTGGATAAACAATGGACTTGAAGGTTGGGTCGATATCTTTTTGGTTAAAATTTTTTGGATGGATATAATTCCTTAAATCTATGACCTCTTCCTCCTTATAATTCTTATGAAATGACTCATTAAAAGATATATCAGTTTTTATTTTTAGCAGACTTAAAATATGATTTTGAAAATCAATACAGTAATCAAAAAGATAGATCCATTCTTTTGAATAAAAGGGCTTTATTTTATCGCTGTAGTGTTCATAAAAAGGAGCAGAACCATAAGCTGTTTGAATCGTTCTCCAATGTAATTGTTGCCATTTTTGAGAATTATCAATTTTTACCTCACTAATCAATGTCTGTTGATTTTTTCCTTTCTCCAGCGGAATGCTCAGGTGTTGAACGCCATTTGACATAGCCAGCATACACCTATTTCTAAATGAACCTTTACTGTAATGCTCAGATTTTTCGATGATAATTCTTTCATACAAGAGGAACTTGCTGTAATATTGAATTGGTGCAAGGTACTGGGCTTCAAGAATTAACTGACTGGGGTTCATAAACTATATTTTTTGACCTTTAAAACACAAATATCCATTTTTTTGAATTGATATTTAAACTGAACTTTAATTGAATTTTTATAAAAACATAAATCGAAATTCATATTTTAGCCAATTACATTCTTTATTGTTGAACTAAGAGAATGATTATTACTACAGATTCTATTTAATCTTCATTTTCTTCATTGATATTTTGACCTTGAAATGGCAAAGAATAAAAATCAAAATTCAGGCAAATCGGCAAATCCAGCAAAACCTGAGCAAAACAATTCAGTAAACAGTAGAACGGCTAAAGGTGAATTATCTCTTTTTGAGTTTTACTTCAGATCAATATCTATTGCTCTAGGGACCTTTCTTTTACTTTGGTATGTCATAGTTTATAACTATCATGATATGGCAGAGGCTGAAAAGTTGGCTATAAGACAAAAAAACAGAGAGGTTTTAGGTCCAGAAGATAATAAAAAGTTGATCGATGCTCAGAGATTTTTTAAGTCTTCAGAATATGCCTGGTTTTACAACTACAAATGGGTGTACCATAACCTGTTGAATAAAAATCTGGAACTTCAATTCAGTCTGGACACTATGGATATTAGTGAAAGGCAACTTTATAAGAGTAGAACAGATTATCAGTTCTTGAAGCTGATTATTGACAGTACTCCAAGTAATGCTGTCATATTGATGCCGGACGAGTCGGATCTGTTGTTACCTGAAGGGGCACCTGCCAATACGCCAAAATTTAGTTTTTTGAATGATAAAGCCTGGTGTTACTATTTTTTACATCCCAGAACTTTGGTTTATGATGAGGCAGACTCAAAGGACAGTATAGGGGGTAAATTCAATATCAGAAAAGATCCGGATTACACAAAGAAAAGAAAGAGCGTTACACATGTTGCTATTGTTTATGGTCGAGGTTATGAACATTTAAATTATG
>JBILRD010000196.1:0-4809 GCA_044372845.1 Saprospira sp.
TAGTTTTGATAAAAATGCCTATTCCCTCACCGGGTTAGCTGACGCTATGATGAAAAAACAAAATTTGATGGAATATAACCAGGAAATATCAATTGGAAACGGTTTTACGCTTCAATTAGATAAAATTCATGATGCTGAATCAACTTTGGTTACTATAATATTAAAAAGAGATAAAGAGATATAATGGATTATAAGAAATTGATTGACAAACTATTGGAAAAAACTGCCATGTTCCAAAAAGTTGGAGCATCTGCCTATAATGCTGATTTAAATAAAATTATCGCATTCTCTAATTTTTTGGGTAATCCTGAAAAAAATTTGAAATGCATTCACGTTGCTGGCACCAATGGTAAGGGTTCTACATCTCATTTAATTGCTTCCATTCTGCAGACAGCAGGCTACAAGGTTGGTTTATTTACTTCCCCTCACTACAATGACATTAGAGAGAGAATTAAGATTAACGGAAAATATATCCCTGAACTCGAAGTCCTTGGATTTTTGATAAAAACAAAAAATTTTGTAGAAGAACAAAACCCATCTTTTTTTGAATTGATGACTGCCATGGCTTTTAATTATTTTTACGAACAAAAAGTTGATTTCGCCGTCATTGAAGTTGGTATGGGAGGACGACTGGACGCTACAAATATTATCGATCCAATTCTCTCTGTTATTACTAATATCGACTACGATCACGAGCAATTTTTGGGAAATACCAAAGCACTTATAGCTGCAGAAAAAGCCGGAATAATCAAAAAAAATATTCCTGTTGTAATTGGTCAAAGAGATCCTGAAACAGATCCGGTATTTTTAGATATAGCCCTTCGGAATAATGCTGAGATCTATTTCTCTGAAGACGATTATCATTTGGTTCCTGCCAAAACTATTTCATACAGTACATATAAACTATATGAAAATGGTAGTAAAAGCTATAAAAGATTTAAAACCGAACTTTTTGGAAACTATCAAGTGCATAATATAAGGACCGCTATTTGTGTAGCTAGGGTTCTAGGAAAGATGGGCTTCAAGATGTTTGATTTTTTCATTAAAAAAGGAATTTCAGACGTAAAACAATATACCAGTTTTTTTGGAAGATGGGAGGTACTGCAAAGTGAAAGGCCAAGGGTTATTGTGGATTCCGCTCACAATCCTCAGGGTTTAAAAAATATTGAGAGGTATCTACTAGATAATAAATTTGCAAGTATACATATCGTCTTTGGTATGGTTAGCGATAAATCCCCGGAAAAGCTTTTAGCTGTTCTTCCTCAAAATGCTACTTACTATTTTTGTAAAGCTAATTTACCAAGAGGTCTTGATGTTGATACCTTACAGGATGCAGCAAATAAATTAAATTTAAAATCCTACAAATTCGATTCTGTTATAGATGCCTATACCTTTGCTTATGATTCTGCAAGAAAAAAGGGAGTACTATTTGTCTTAGGGAGTATTTTTGTTGCTGCCGAAGTTTTTCAGCACATGGCTAATACATCAGCAAGATGAATCACTTTAAGGTCTAAGTTTTTATTTTTGATGTAAGCATCAAGTTGCATCAAACAAGAAAGGTCAACTGATATAATATATTCAGCATCAGTTTTTGTAATTGAATGTATCTTTTTTTCCGCCATAGCCACTGAAATTGGTTCAAACTTAACAGAGAATGTTCCACCAAAGCCACAACATTGATCGGCGTCGTCAATATCAATAATTTCCAACCCCTCTACTCTTCTTAATATTTTTCTTAAACCTTCGTTAACTTTACATTCTCTCGTTGAAGCACAACTGTCCAAGATAACAGCCTTGGCATATAGCTTAGATTTGATCTCAAATTTATCCAGATTACGATTAACAAAGTCGGAAAACTCATAAGTCTTATCCAATATTGCTACCTTATCTTCTTTGGAATTAAATAAACTAAGACTGTAGTTTTTTAAAAATCCTGTACAGGATGCTGATGGGATAATAACCGGATGTTCAAGTAATGATAAATCATCAAAGCATTTCCGGGAAATTTCAGTAGCCTCTTTCCAATGTCCGGCATTATAGGCAGGTTGTCCACAACATGTTTGATTGGTATTATACTCAACTTCATAACCGGCAGATCTTAAAAATCTCAACATATTTATAGCCGTTTGAGGAAAAAGCTGATCAACAAAGCAAGGAATAAAAATTTGAACTTTTTCCATAATCATTAAAAACCACCGTTTAAATTGTAATGAAGACTTTTAAAATAATCCGCGGAGTATAAAACCCTACTGCCGTACCAAGAAAATAACTCTCCATCAACTAATACAGTTTTTGAATTAGGACAATGTTCATTAAAATATTGGATATGTTTATCCGAAAATGGATAAGGTTCTGAGGAAAGAAATATATAATCCGGACAACTTATTTGTAAATCTACAATATTGACAAGAGGATATCTATTTAGACTTGAAAAAATATTTTGAAAACCAGCTAATCTAATCATCTCATTTATAAAAGTATCTGAACCTGCAGCCATAATTGGTTCTTTCCAAATCAAATAAACAACAGTTTTATTTTTAGCATCGGGTAAAATGTTTTGCAACTCTTTAAAAGATGATTTTATCTCATCAACAAGTGTTACCGCTCTATCTTCAACATTAAAAATCTCTCCCATCGAGAGAATCATGTTATAATTATCCTTAATGTTATAAATATCACTCATCCAAACAGGATATCTTTTCATAAGATATTCCATATCGGACTTTTCATTTTCTTCTTTATTTCCAATGATTAAATCAGGATTTAATTTTTCAATGACATCAAAATTTAGTTTTTTTGTTCCACCTACTTTTTGCTTAGATTTGTATAAATCCTCAGGATGGACACAAAACTTTGTTATTCCAACGATATGATTATTTAAACCTAAATAGGACAATAATTCGCTTTGAGATGGCACCAGGGAGATTACTCTTTTGGGGCGCTCTTTCAAATAAATTGTGTTGTCTAATTGATCCCTAAACGTAAACATATTCTTAAATTTTTCTGTATAAAAATAATCAATTATCTATATCTTTTGTTCTGAATCAGATAAACAATATGCAACTTATGAAACGAGAAGAAAAAGAAAAAGTCTACCAAATAGCATTAAAAGAAATTGATGCTGTATTACAAGGCGAAAAATTGATGTTGACAAAGATGGCTACCATCAATTGTATATTAAAACAATACCTTCCCTATTATTTTTGGGTAGGCTTTTATTGTGTTCACAACGGTTCTTTAATTGTAGGACCTTACCAAGGCACGCTGGGGTGTATACACATTCCCTATACAAAAGGGGTATGTGGTAGGGCTGCCAGAACTGGCTTAACGCAAATAGTTGATGATGTTCACGCTGACCCGGAACACGTAGCCTGCGATAGCCGTTCGAATTCAGAGATCGTAGTACCGGTTTTCAATTCAAATAACCAACTAATAGCGGTTTTTGACGTTGACAGTACTGAAAAATCATCCTTCGACGAAGTAGATAAAAAATATATTGAAGAAATAATACATACTCAATTTACTGAAAATCCTTTGGAATATAATATTGTACATTCGAAGTAATTTTTTAAATTTGTTCCTATTATAACCCTCTCTTTATTAACAACCTATGAAACATCTGGCACTAATAATTCTGACAATTTTGAGTATTTCAATGAAAGCTCAATTTCCATCTACTTCTACCCTATTATCGGATGTAAAAAAACAAAATTCAACAGAATTTGTAACCATCACACCAGTTGGATCATGGAATATGTTTCATGACAAGGTACCTGATTGGCAGCAACCAGATGCATGCAGACATGAGGTTAATATTATAGGGAAAAAGAAAGCTGATGGTAGTTACTGGACTTATAATGGATTGGTAATTTATTCAAAAACTACTAGCTCTTTTATTTTTAATCGTATTTTCTTTAATGAGGACGCCACAAGTTTAAATGGTTTAAATATTCCTGATAATGAGTATTTCAAAAAGCTTTTTATGTCTAAACTTGAGTCAAAGGATGATATGTTAATGACTATGAATTTTGAACTGAAAAATGCCAAAGCTTTTTACGGTTTTGAAATGAAGAATAAACCAAAAATATCAGGTAATGGGAATGATCTATTTGCGCTATTTGTCGTTGAAGTTACCCTTGATTTATTGAATGGTTCAAGACTGGAGAAAAAGATTGTTCCTATAGAAATTAAGGCAAATAAATCAGGTTCAGACTTTATTTTTCAACACGCCATGAAAAAAAATGATGGAAAAATAATTGAATCAAAAGACCTTGGAAGTTCAGATGCAGGTGAAAATTTAGAGTCTTACGGTTTTAGTTCAGATAATTTGAATAGCTTTATTAAAACGAGTAATTCTTATGCCAAAGCTGACGGAGACAATGGTAATGAACTTCCAAACGATAAGAATATTATTGAAACAATGGATAATACTTTTTTAAAAAGTGCTGACAATTTTGCCATTTTATTTGGACCTAAAGGTGCATCCATGATGACAGCTGTGAAATTTATCAAAAAAGAAATTAAAACAATTGATAACAATAATTTCAAATGTACATTTACTGTTCAATATGTTTTCAATAACGAAAATTCAAAAGAAATGACTTTCAAAGTAATTACGGCTGAAAGAGATCTTGAAACGAGCTTCGTAAAGGAAAATGGAAAATGGTATGCTGACCAATCTGTTTACTTGAATGAACCAAAGTATATTAAAAACGAATCGATTGCCTGGACCAGCAGAATAAATTACCAATCAAAGACTTTTGATAATACTATTTTTAGAAAATAATTTTCTATTAAAGTTCCGTTTCT
>JBILRD010000310.1:0-3467 GCA_044372845.1 Saprospira sp.
CCAAAGGCGCCAATCGAAAAAAGAATTGTGGATAGTAAAATATAATATTCCATTTATCAAACTATTGACGAACC
This sequence comes from Saprospira sp., assembly GCA_044372845.1. GTDB lineage: Bacteria > Bacteroidota > Bacteroidia > Chitinophagales > Saprospiraceae > Saprospira. The sequence continues at coordinate 75 of JBILRD010000310.1, forward strand.
TTAAATATTTTTAATCTCTGAACTAGTTTCTGAATGTTCTTTTTTAGCCAGAACCACAGCGCCTACCATAGAAGCGATAATCAGAACAGAAGAAACTTCAAAAGCAACAATATATTTTGTAAACAACACTTTACCAAGATTTTCTACCAATCCAATATCATTATTCCGCTGAGGAAGTACCTCAAAAACAAGACTATCTTTTAGAGCGGCTAGTAATACGACAAATAACATACCTCCAGCTAAAAGGGAGCTTAGAGATATTTTCAATGTGGACTTGGAAGATGATTCACTGCTGAGGTCCAGAAGCATTAAAACAAAGAGGAATAAAACCATGATGGCTCCTGCATAAACAATAATATTTACAATGGCGAGGAACTGTGCGTTCAATAAAATATAATGACCAGAAATCAGGAAGAAAGTGGCTACCAGAAATAAAACACTTCTTATCGGGTGCTTACTAAAGATAACCATCAGAGCAGTACCGATTGTTAACCCTCCCAAAATATATTTTAAAATTTCCAGTATCATTATTTAGTTCTTTTACCGCTATCTTGGCGTTTAGTAATATCAATTCTATTATCCATATCTTCTACTAATTTATCTTTTCCGTAGATAAATTCATTTCTCCTAAATTCAGTGGGTACTATTCTTTCGGTTAAAAAGATGGCTTCTTTGGGGCAAGCTTCTTCACATAGGCCGCAAAAAATGCATCTCAACATATTGATCTCATATACAGCAGCATATTTTTCCTCGCGATAAAGATGCTCTTCTCCTTTTATTCTTTCAGCAGCAACCATAGTAATAGCCTCAGCTGGACAGGCTACTGCACAAAGGCCGCAAGCTGTACAATTTTCTCTACCTTTTTCATCTCTTTTCAAAACATGCATCCCACGATAAACCGGAGCAAAAGGTCTCAACTGATCAGGATACTTTACAGTTTTTCCTCTTCTCATCAGATGTTTAAAAGTAATCATCATCCCACCTAAAATAGCAGGAAGATAGATCTTCTCCATGAAGGTCATGGGTTTATCTGATACTACTTTTTTTCTGTTGCTCAAACTTTGCATTTTCTAAATTCTTTATTAAAAAGTGAAAAAACTTAAAAATTGAACCAACCTTTATAAAGCGCTGTTACCAATCCTGTTATCAATAAATTAACAATTGATAGGGGCAACAATGCTTTCCATCCCAGGTGCATTAGTTGATCATACCTGAATCTCGGCAGAGTCCAACGAATCCACATAAAAAGGAACATGAACATAAATATTTTAACAAAGAATACTACAATTCCCATAACAGCCAATAAATTTCCGCTGAAATAATCCATTCCTGGAAAATTAAATCCTCCAAAAAATAAGATGGCAATCAAGGCAGATGAAATAAACATGGAAACATACTCTGAGAAAAGAAATAATCCTAATTTCATAGAACTATATTCTGTATGATAACCTCCAATCAACTCTGATTCACATTCAGGAAGGTCAAAAGGAGCTCTATTGGTCTCAGCCAGTGAACAGGTAAAAAATATAATAAAACAAAGCGGTTGGTAAAAGACATTCCAGTTCATACCATGCTGTTTAGCAATGATTTCATTCAGGTTTAGACTACCGCTAATCATAATAATTGAAAGTGCAGAGATACCCATTGCCAATTCGTAAGAAATCATTTGTGAAGATGCTCTTATTGCTCCAAAGAGAGAATATTTATTATTGGAAGCCCATCCGCCAATCATAATTCCATAAACTCCAACAGACAGCACTCCAAATATAAACAATATACCATAGTCAAAATCAGTAACTTGCAGGCTAACCTTCCGTCCAAAAATCTCCAAATCAGGACCCCATGGAATGATAGCACTGGGAATCAATGCCATGAGCATGGTTAATCCGGGACCAAGAATAAATAACCATTTGTCAGCATTTTTGGGGATAAAATCCTCTTTCATGAACATTTTAACACCATCAGCAATGGGTTGAAGCAAGCCAAAAGGTCCCGCTCTGTCTGGACCAATTCTATCCTGAAACCAGGCAGCTACCTTTCTCTCAAAATAAGTTGCATAGGCAGCAACTCCTAGTGAAATTAGGAAGATAACAACTATTAGTGCTAATTTCTCTATAACAAAAGCAAGTTCCATTATTCGTTTAATTTGTTATGCTTTCCAATTTTTGTTTCGTACTTACCTTGGGAAATCACCGAATGTCTGTCTATCACTCTGGGACCAGTAATGTTCCAATTAGCAACCTCTTTTTTATCAAATCTGCATTCATTACAAATCCATGCAGGTTTTCCATCAATGGTTTCTACCTCATCATATTCATCCTTTCTTGTTGTTACTCTATAAATTTCATCTCCAAACATCCAAACAACCGCTTTACCGGAACATTTATCACAGGAACATTCCGCTTCCATAGGCTTTAGAAACCAAACACGACTCTTGAATCTGGCCGTTTTGTCTGTTAAAGCACCAACAGGACAAACATCGATTACGTTTCCTGAAAAGTCATTTTCAATAGCATTTTCAATATAGGTACTGATCTCGGCGTGTTCTCCTCTGAATAAAATTCCGTGTACTCGTTCCTCCGTCAACTCATTGGCAACATGAACGCAACGATAACATAATATGCAACGATTCATGTGCAGTTTAATCTTATCGCCAATATCGATTGGGTCGAAGGTTCGTCTCTCCTCTTCATACCTTGTTTTGGAAGATCCATGTTCATAAGCAAGATCCTGAAGATGACACTCACCAGCCTGATCGCAGACAGGGCAATCCAAAGGATGATTAATTAATAAAAATTCTACAATTGAACCTCTATTTTCAAAAACCCGTTCACTGCTGCTGTTCTTGACAACCATCCCATCTGCTACCATAGTAGAACAGGAAGGAACTAATTTGGGCATCGGATTGGGGTTTTGAGCAGAACCAGCTGCTACTTCAACCAGGCAGGTTCTACACTTACCTCCTGTACCTTCCAACTTACTGTAGTAGCACATAGCAGGAGGAACAATTTCACCTCCCACTTTTCTGGCAGCATTGAGAATGGTCGTACCAGGTTCTACTTCTATTTCGATATCGTCGATAGTTACTTTAATCATCGATTGTTTTTTTTATCTAAACCAGTGTTTTTTCTCTAATTAAACCAAAATTTCTGTTTTGTGCCTCTTCTTTGTGGGTCACATGCCATTCAAACTCATCTCTAAAATGTCGAATTGCAGCAGCTACAGGCCATGCAGCAGCATCCCCTAAGGGACAGATGGTGTTGCCTTCTATTTTTTTATTTATTTCTGCCAACAAATCAATATCACGAATATTTCCCTGACCATGCTCCAATCTATTCAAAACTTTTTCCATCCATCCTGTCCCTTCTCGACATGGCGAACATTGGCCGCAGG
>JBILRD010000197.1:0-4789 GCA_044372845.1 Saprospira sp.
TTCGATGGCAAAAATTCTTCCATACCATCCACCGATATTGATATGATCATAATCCGGATCCACAGTACCTTCAATCACTTTGATGGAATCTCCAACTTTAAATTTGTTCATAATAATTTTTTAAGTTATATACATTTTGGGCAAATCCCCGATACTAATAATTGAAAATCGTTGGCTTGAAATCCTGATGGAATTGGAAGATCGGGAATACCGACATGTTCCAAACAGTAAGTTTTGTTACAAAGATCACATTTAAAATGTGCATGGTTATCATTGTGCTTATGATCATTTACATGGCAATCATCCTTACAAAGTGCATATTCAATAATATCCTTATCATTTGCAACACGATGAATCAGCCCTTTTTCCTCAAAAGTTTTTAAAGTGCGATAAAGGGTTACTCTGTCAATTTCAGAGGATAACTTTTTCTCGATAAAATGATGAGATAAGGCATAATCAACCCCTAAAAATAAAGAAAGTATTTCCCTTCGAACTTCAGTGTTTCTGAGTTGGTATTTATTTAGAATATCTAAAACTTTAGACACTGGCTTTTGATTTAAAAATTATAACAGGTCAGTTAACGATACAATTTTAATATTTTATCGAGACTTTCTGATGTTTCTTGATGATATTTATTTGCTTTTTCGTCTGCCCCTACAATTATATATTTTGGATTTTGTTTAAAACTATCGTAGTTAAGCAACCAGTTTTCTAAGTAAGCATCCAATTGCTCAACATTATTCACAAAGTTGTGAACCTCCTCTCTTTTAAGTCTTTCACTAGAAAAAATTTTATTAAACTTGTTATCGCTGATCCATTCTCTCAATCTAAAATTTATTTTAGCAAATACATCGTCGCTTTCTACCCGTATCATAGCTGCAATTTCTTTTTGATGTGGAGTCAGTTCAGAATAATTTTTAGAAATCAGTTCATTGATATTATTATAATTTGTAAGATTCCATTGTTTAGGATGACTTTCGATGAGTGTGTTTTTTAACAATGACAATAACCTTTGCTGCTCTCTTTCTACATCTAAATAATCATGCAGATATCTGGAAAGTGTCAATAAAGACTGCCTGGCATATCTTTTTCTTCTGAGAGGACCAAAAAAAATGGAATCAAAAAGAAAAGCGAATAACAACCCAGTAGCAAAACTGAGTAGGTTCGTAAAAAAATCATACAACTCCATTTCAATAAATTTAAATGGTAAACCTATTTAAACGAGTTGAATGATCGCTAAAGTAAAATTTAAAATTATAGCCCCTTTCTTAATCTAGCTACAGAAATGCCTAGTTGCTCACGATATTTTGCTACTGTTCTGCGGGCTATGTTATATCCCTTTTTTGTAAGGATGCTCATCAATTTTTCATCAGAGTGAGGTCTTTTCTTGTCTTCCGCTTCGATGATTTCTTTAAGAATCTTTTTTACTTCCAATGTTGAAACCTCTTCTCCGCTATCTGTTTGAAGAGACTCAGAGAAAAACTCTTTGAGTAATTTTGTCCCGAATTCTGTTTGAACGTATTTACTATTTGCTACTCTGGAAACAGTAGAAATATCCAATCCTGTAATTTCAGCTATATCCTTTAATATCATTGGCTTAAGCTTTTTCTCATCTCCCATCTTGAAAAATTCTTCCTGATAGCTAAGGATGGTATACATTGTTCTGAACATGGTATCTTGACGCTGTTTGATGGCATCTATAAACCATCTTGCTGCATCAATTTTTTGCTTAACGAAGAGGGCTGCTTCTTTTTGTTTTTTATCCTTTTTATTATTGCTGTAAGATTCCAACATCTCCTTGTACTGATCATTGACCCGAAGTTCCGGAGCATTTTTTGAATTTAATGTCAATTCTAAAACTCCCTCTTTATTTTCAATAATAAAATCCGGAATAATATATTTTCTGATTTTTTGAGCAGGCGCATAGGCTGATCCCGGCTTTGGATTTAGCTTTAAAATTTCCTCAGTAACTGCTTTAAGATCATCATTATACAAAGATAATTGCCTCATCAATTTGGAATAATGCTTCTTGGAAAACTCATCAAAATAATCCTTGATGATTCTGTGTGCCAGCTTCAGGTAATATTTATCCTCTTTGCTATATTCTTCAACAACTTCCAGAGACAACAATTTTCTTTCCAATTGCAGTTGAAGACATTCTTGAAGATTTTGAGCCCCTACACCTGCAGGATCTAATTTTTGTACTACGTTTTTCAAAACCCTGACTACGTCATATTCGGTCACTTTGATATTTTCTACAAACATCAAATCATCAGCAATAGAAATTGTTTCTCTTCTCAAATAACCATCTTCGTCAATGTTACCAATAATCTGCAGAGCAATCAATTCTTCCTCTCTATTTAAGTCCAGCATTCCCAACTGTGATTCCAGGTACTCTCCGAAGGAATTCTCCACAGCAATTGGAATTGTTTTTTCTTCCTGATCATTATTATAATTTCCTGCATCAAGCTTGTAGGCAGACACATCATCAGACATGTAATCCTCCAGATAATCATCCATAAAACTATCATCCTTCTCACTGTATTGATCATCATATGCTTCAAATTCTTCGAAAGAACTTTCCAAACCAAGGTCAGTACCCTCTTCTGAAAAATCCTCAAAATTATCCGCGTCATTATCAAAAGTCTCATATTGATCATCAAGATCAGCGTCTTCCTTTTCTTTTTTACCGTCTGCTCCAATGATGTAATTTTCTTCTTCAAAATAATCATCAGATTCAATTTCATTATCTTCTGTGTCCGTTTCTTTCTCCAGTGTTTCTTCAAGTTCCAATGCAGGATTGCCCTCCATCTCCTCCTGGATTCTTTGCTCCAACATAGCTGTAGGAATTTGTAACAATTTCATCAGTTGAATCTGTTGAGGAGACAACTTTTGAAGCATTTTTTGAGATAACTGTTGTTTTTGCATATATGGTAAAGTCTAGATAATTCTAAAAATTATTTTTTTAACAATACAGGTTTTAACGTAATCCTATCTATAAAGTTACACAATGTTCTTTGTTTTTAATACAACTTTAAATATTTGGTAAGATTTTTGATAATGGATTTTCTCCAAGTTAATAGGGTATTGATTTTAACAGTCTAATTTTATTACAGGATTATAAACCTAAAAAATTTGATAAAGCATCATAAATAATTATTTTTGCTTGTTCCTATTCATAAAAATTTACAACTCAATTTATGCATACTTACATTTCTGAATTATCGAGACATATTGGACATCAAATCACGGTTAAAGGCTGGGTTATCAATATAAGAAGCAGTAAGACTAACTGTTTTTTTGACTTTAGAGATGGTTCAGGATTCACCCAATGTGTTGTTTCTCTTGAAAATGTTGGAGAAGCTGACTTTGAAAAGGCAAAATCTTTAACGCTTGAAAGTTCTGTTGCTTTCACAGGAACAGTGATCAGAAATGAGAAGAATTTGGGTGGATACGAGATTCTCGTTGACAGTCTTCATGTTTATCATATTGCTGAGGGTTATCCAATTACCAAGGAAGACAAAGAAATGGGGGTTGATTTTCTAAGCGATAATCGCCATCTATGGTTAAGAAGCAGACGTCAATGGGCTATCATGAAAATCCGTAACCAATTGATCATGTCTATTCATGATTTCTTTCAAGGGGAAGACTTTGTTCAGATGGACGCCCCATTATTGACTGGAAGTGCCTGTGAGGGAACAACTGATCTTTTTGCCACTGATTTCTTTGGAAGAGAAGCTTACTTATCTCAATCCGGACAATTGTATGGCGAAGCAATGGCCATGGCTATGGGAAAAATCTACACCTTTGGCCCAACCTTCCGCGCAGAAAAATCAAATACACCAAGACATCTCTCTGAATTTTGGATGATTGAACCAGAAATGGCTTTCTATACCAACGAAGATAATATGAATCTGATTGAAAGGTTTGTGAAACATGTCATTGGCAGAGTTTTATACCTTTGCAAATACGAACTGGAAGTTTTGGAGAGAGATACAAGCTCACTTCAAAAAGCCGCGTCAAGCAACTATCCCAGAATACCTTATACAGATGCTATTAAAATACTAAGAGGTGAAATGGATTACAATGGTAAAAATACCATTCAAACCCAAAAAGATGATTTAACCGCTATCGAACTCAGAATCAATGAAATTGAAGCGGATATCAAACAGAGACAAGAGTCTATGGCCAGCATGTCCAAAGGACAACAAAAATTTAATGAAGCTAAAATTTTGGCTTTACAGTCAGAACAAAGGGATCTTGAGGAAAAACAAAGAAACATTCCTAAATGGATTGAGTCAGCTCTAAACTTTGAAGACGGTAATGATTTTGGAAACTCTGACGAGACGGTTCTTACAAGAATTTTTGATACGCCCATCATGGTTTATAACTGGCCTTCAAAAATCAAGTCTTTCTACATGAAAGAAGTTGATGGCAATCCTGACTATGTTAAAGGGGTAGACCTTTTAGCTCCGGATGGATTTGGCGAAATTGTTGGAGGTTCTGAAAGAGAAACTGATATTGATGTTCTGGTTCGTAAAATCAACGAGCATCAATTAGATATGAAAGTCTTCGAATGGTACCTGGACCTTCGTCGATTTGGCTCAGTACCTCATGCAGGTTTTGGACTGGGACTTGAAAGATTGGTCAGATGGGTTTGTAATCTTCAACATGTTAGAGAAACAATACCATTCCAAAGAAGATACGGAAGAATTGAACCATAACAAAAAAAGCTGTCCTAGGACAGCTTTTTTTGCATTAAATCAGAAAATATAGTTTCAAATTCTTT
>JBILRD010000200.1:0-4767 GCA_044372845.1 Saprospira sp.
ATGCCTATCGTAATTTTCGCCAGTACTTTCGGGCTTCTGTTTCTTTCATTTGTACTACTTTCTGTATTTCCATCTAAAGTTTTATTCTTCCCTCAGGCAGATCCTCAATATGTCAATGCTTTTGTAGATTTACCGATAGGAAGCAGTATCGGTGAAACTGATAAAATGATGAAAGAAATTGAGAAAAAAGTTGAAACGGCCATCAAGCCTTACAAAGAGAAAGGTGTTGTCGATGCTGTTCTTTCACAAATCGGAGAAAACACTAACGACCCTGCCAGTCCGCCTGAGCCCGGAGTTACTCCAAACAAAGCCAGATTGACTGTTTCATTTGTAACTGCAGATAAGAGACAGGGTATTTCAACCGTAAAAATTATGGAAGAAATCAGGAAATCGGTACAGGGAATACCTGGAGTAGAGATGGTTGTAGACAGAAATCAGGACGGGCCACCAACAGGAAAACCAATCAATATTGAGATTTCAGCTGATGATGCCGAAATGAAAGAATTGTCACAATTAGCTACAAAGATTCATAGTTATCTCAAAAATGCCAATGTTCCTGGTGTTGAGGAGTTGAAAATGAATGTTAATCCAAACATTCAGCAGGATATCATTACTATTGATCGTGAAGCTGCCAGAAGGTATGGGGTTTCCACCTATGAAGTAGCCATGACTATACGTTCTGCCTTGTTCGGAAGAGAAGTCAGCAAACTTAAAATGGGTGAGGACGAATATCCAATCATGGTTAGATTTGAAGAAAATCAAAGAATGGATAAAAACGCTTTGATGAATCAAATGGTTACTTTCAGAAATATGGATGCCGGTGGAAGGATCGTTCAGGTTCCAATTTCAGCTGTTGCTACCATTAAACCGAGTACAACCTACAATGCTATCAAGAGAAAAAATGAAAGGAGAACGATAACTATTTACTCCAATGTATTAAAAGAATACAATGCAAATGAAGTAGTTGATAAGCTCAAAGATCAGATGGCAGAATTTGACATGCCTGATAAGTTTAGTTATAAATTCACTGGTGAACAGGAAGAACAGGCTACTGCGCTAGCCTTTTTATCCAATGCCTTGCTGATTGCATTGTTAGCGGTATTCTTAATCATTGTTTCCCAGTTCAACTCAATACTTTCTCCTTTAATCATCATGTTTTCTGTAATCTTCAGTACCATTGGTGTATTCTTGGGTTATGTCTTGACTGGTATGGATATTGTAATCATCATGACAGGTATCGGAATCATTTCATTGGCTGGAGTGGTTGTGAACAACGCCATCGTCTTGATTGACTACACCAAATATCTGGAACAACAGGCTTTGGAGAAAGCTAATAAAACTATTCTGGATGAAGAAGATGTCCGAAATGCTATTATTATATCGGGTAAAACACGTTTGAGACCAGTTTTACTTACTGCTATAACGACAGTTCTTGGTTTGATACCACTTGCTACTGGCTTTAATTTCGATTTTATTGGTCTTATTATGGAACTAAATCCAAATATTTATTGGGGAGGAGACAGTGCTGCTTTCTGGGGAGTATTGTCCTGGACAGTGGTTTACGGTTTGACTTTTGCCACCTTCCTTACTTTGGTAGTTGTTCCAGTTATGTATTGGATGTTATTTAAGTTTAATCAGTTTACTTCTAAGCTCTTTAAACGTCAATAGCTTTATATTTTGGATGATGCGCACAAAAAAACCACCGAGTAATTCGGTGGTTTTTTTATTATTCTAAGAGAATAAAAATTTCTATCTATTTGAAAAAACATGTCTTTCTGAGTGATAAGAAGATCTGACCAAGGGCCCGCTTTCAACATAATCGAATCCTTTGGCCATTCCGATTTCTTTGTACTCTGCAAATAAATCAGGATGAATATATTCTGCCACTTCAATGTGCATTTTTGTAGGCTGTAAATATTGGCCAAGAGTCAAGACATCACAACCGTGTTGAACTAAGTCATCCATGGCTTTGTAAACATCTTCTTTTGTTTCTCCCAATCCGAGCATGATACCAGTTTTGGTTCTTTTGCCAAATTCTTTGGTTCTTTTGATTTGCTCTAAACTACGCTCATATTTTGCCTGAGGACGAACTTTTCTGTATAGCCTTTCAACTGTTTCCATGTTGTGTGAAACCACTTCCTGACCTGCAGAGATCATCATCTCCAAGGCTTCCCAGTTAGCTTTAACGTCTGGAATCAATGTTTCAATTGTTGTTTCAGGACTATATTCTTTCACTAGTCTAACAGTTTCATGCCAAATAGCAGCACCACGATCTCTTAACTCATCTCTGTTAACAGAAGTAATAACAGCATGTTTAACGCCCATAAGCTTTACAGCTTCAGCAACTCGCTTTGGTTCATCTGTATCATATTCATTAGGGCGACCGGTGGCAACAGCACAGAAGGAGCAAGATCTGGTACAAACATTTCCCAAAATCATAAATGTGGCAGTTCCTTCTCCCCAGCATTCTCCCATGTTTGGACAATGTCCGCTCTGACAGATAGTATGAAGTTTGTGGCCGTCTACAATATCTCTGACCTTTTTGTAATTATCACCAATGGGTAATTTTACTCGAAGCCAGTCAGGTTTTTTATTTCTTTGATTATTCTTATCAACTATTGGTAATTCAAGCATATAAATCTGAAAATATTATAAATATTATCAACAAGGATAAAAGTAAAACGTTAGAAAAAAATATGTTTTACCAACGTTTTCCGAAGTAAAAATTCATAAAAAGATTAACAAAAACAGGTGGTCTTACTTCGTCTATCATGATGGGCATTTTTCTAAAATAAATATCACACATCACCCCTACTTCCAACATTTTGGCAAAATCATCCTTAGGCCCCCAATCAAAAATCAAAGAAGCTTTTGAATAAATACCTGGAGAAATAGTAAGTTCATCCCATCCTGCACTAGAACTGGAAGCACCATTGATGTCTAATGGTTCCAGAAACTTAAGCCTGTTTTCTTCCGTGTATTTTTCTGAATTGATTCTAAACCCTCCTGGATCCAATCTGTAAATCAAATCGAGGTAATAAGGTTTTAACATCCCCAAAGAAAGTCCGGCATTGTAGGAAAATGCTATGGCTACAACACTTTTTTCACTTTTCTCTGAAATATAAAGATATTGCCCTGCTCCTACTCTGTAGGAAAATAGATTATTTTGCTTTCCGTAAATGTATGATCTGCTGTTGTTTCCTCCAATAGCCAATCGTTCTGAATTGATCTTTTTTTGTTTTGGACTTTTTATCTCTGAAAACTCCATATGGAAGCAGAAAGCTTTTTTATCTGTTTTGAACAATAAATACTCAGCAGTAATATTGTATCCACGGGTATGCAGACCTCCACCTATCAACAGTTCATTTTTAAAAAAACGCTCTTGAGCCAGTAGTTCAAGAGTTAATAGTAAAAATCCAAAAATAAAATATGTATTAAATCTGCTATTCATATCCAGAAACTTAAATTCTAATACTTAAACGCTTTGTTTTATTAAACTGATAGCAAATTAAAGATTATTGAGGAAATAATAATCAAAATTACCCGTATTTATTGATTGTAGTCATCAAATTCATACATAAAAATTATAATTCAATCTAAATATAATTGACAAAGCATTTATTTTTCCTTATTTTTGCATAGAAGACAAAACTAACCTTCTCCAATTTTTAGACAAAATGTCCAAAAACAAAACCCAAAAAGAAAGTAAAAATCAGGGAAAACAACTCTCCATACAATTTGCTTTGCAAGATGAAAGGTTTCCAAAACTAATTGGATTACTTTGTTTATTCCTGACTTTATACCTTTTCATAGCATTTACTTCCTACTTGTTTACTTGGGAGGAGGATTTTGACAAAGCTTACTGGAACATGCTTTTCAGTTCAGAAGAGATGAGCAATTGGCTTGGTCGTCTTGGGGCAATTGTTTCCCATAGCTTTTTCTTTAATGGATTTGGAATTGCATCCTATATTTTCGTAGGTATTAGTCTTTTAACAGGCCTTAATCTGATCAAAAAATCTGATATCAATAAATTGTTCCCTGTTTATATCAGAGCCTTTACACTGGTGCTTGCCAGCAGTATATTTTTTGATTTTATTTTCAAATTTACCCCTTATGCTAAATTTCCATGGGGTGGTGCTTTTGGAGAATATGTGATTATGATTTTAAAAGCATTTGTAGGATCTGCTGGTGTTGCAGTGATTCTCATTTTTGGACTGGTTGCATTGTTGGTTTGGAATAAAAATCCAAACTTTAACGATATCAATTTAAGCAGTGTTTTGGATAGTATAAAGCCCAAAAATGTTATTAATAGTATCGTTGAATTGATAAGAAATGCGGTAAGCAGCCCTACGAATCAAGAAACTCCTGCTGAAAAAACGAGTACAGTTAACGCAACTTTAAATGATAATATCGTTGCAGAGGAAAAGAAAGATCAGATTTCTGAAAACAAAGATAAAGGCCTAAATACTTTGAGGCCAAGACCTAAAGTATCTTTAGATCAGGACGAATTTTTAGTAGAAGAAAATCATATCGACGATGAAGATGATTTGTCTCTACCATTAAATACGGATAAAAACAGAAATTCCGGACAAGACAGGTTAAACAACAGAGATCAAAGCCAGTTGGCGCTTAATTTGAATAACAAAGCCGCTGAGGAGGAAAAATCCGAGCAATTCAATGAAACCAATGACTTGCCTATCGAGCTAGCCTCTGAAAATCAAGGCGCAGATGAACTTCAAATGACCTCTGAAAACGAAGAACATTTTG
>JBILRD010000202.1:0-4758 GCA_044372845.1 Saprospira sp.
GTAGATTAACATAATATTTACCTTGCCATTCACTACCTCTCAAATTGAAAGAAACTTTAATCTTATCTCCCTCTTTGTAAGCATCCAATAGTGAACATTTATCCTGAGTGATCTCAAACTTTACTTTTTGAGGATAGTTCTCTGCAGTTTCAATTACAAATTCTCTTTTTTGAAAACTCTCTTTTACTTTTTGAGTGTCGAATTTCACTCTCAATATTCCCTCGATTTCTAATGACATATTTGCTTAAATTTTAGATGAATTAGTATTAAGCTAAAATAAGGTATTCGAATTAAAATATCCAGTTTTACATAAATTTATTTATTCATAAAATTTAAAATAAGAAAAGGGCAGCTCGTTTAACAAGCTGCCCTCACAATATATCAGTATATTTATTGATTATTGGTTACAAACCTCAACATCTAAATGTACTACGTAAAAGTTAGAGTTGTTACCTTGTACAGTCAAGTTAGTTCCTTTGTAAAGAGAGAACAAACCAGCTGCAGGTCTTGTTGTTGGAAGTGTATTGTAACCTTCAACTTTTACAGGCTCAGATACATTTTGTAATTGCATGTTGTTACCCAAGTTGATAGTAATTACATCAGTAGTTGCATTGTAGTCAACAGAAGCACCAGCTACTGCATTTTGACCAGCATAAATAGGATAAGAACCAGAAGTAGTTGCATCAATTGCATACCACCAAGCATTACCGGCACCAGCTACAGAACCGCCAAATGCAGTTTCTTCTTCCCAGCTACAATTATTGCATGGTACTAAATTGTAACAGATAGTCAAGTTACTCAAACCAGCAGCAGAACCACTAGCATTTACAGGAGAAGCAAGACCACTATCGCTAGTTTCACCATTATTGTAGTAATAAACATTAGCTCCTCTACCACCTTTAACGATAATAGCCAGGTTAGAAATGCAAAAACCAGCTGGTGGATTTGCTGTCCAGCTAACATTTACACCATCAGTAGTGATTGTAAAAATACCAAAGCTAGAGCTAAAAGATCCATTGTTATAATCAACTCTACCTGAAGTATACTGATAACCGCTGATACCAGCATTGTCTGCAGCTTCCTGACAAGTAACATTACCGCCATTGTTAGATCCGTCTAATAATACAGGTGTGTTACCGCTATCAGAAATTCTGTTTGCAGTTGTTGATTCATCTTTATTACAAGATGTGAATAAAAGTACTGTAAAAAGTGAAAGTGTCAAAAAAGTGTTGCGCATGGTCTTGAAATTAAATTAAATAAATATTATTTTGAAATTTAGATCAAAAATAGAAATATTTTATTGAATAAATGTTTTTTTGAATGTTTTTTTGAATGTTAAATATTCATTATAAAAAATTGTAATTGCTTCATAATCAATATTTAATCTATAAGTAGAATATTTTCAGATAACTAAAAAACTATCGCAATAATATTAAAATATTATTTTAAAATAACGGCGAAATACTACATAAATAATAGACTTTGATTTTGTTTGACTTGAATAAAAAGTTTTGTAGTTTTGACAACCACAAATTACATTAACAACATGAAACAATACCACGAACTCCTGCAGCATATTTTGGACCATGGCGCCAAAAAAGAGGATCGTACCGGAACGGGTACCATCAGTGTTTTTGGCTATCAGATGCGCTTCGATCTCTCCAAGGGATTTCCATTAGTGACCACTAAAAAGGTGCACCTTCGTAGTATCATTCATGAGTTGCTATGGTTTTTGGATGGCGATACCAATATCAAATATCTGAAAGATAATAAAGTCAGTATCTGGGACGAATGGGCAGATGAAAACGGCAATCTGGGACCTGTTTATGGCAAGCAATGGAGAAGCTGGACTACCAAGGAAGGCGGGACCATCGATCAAATTGCTCAGGTAGTCGAAACCTTGAAAAAAAATCCTGACTCCAGAAGAATCATCGTTTCAGCATGGAATGTCGAAGATCTTCCCAATATGGCTCTCGCTCCCTGCCATTGTCTGTTTCAGTTTTATGTGGCGGATGGCAAACTATCCTGTCAGCTCTACCAAAGAAGTGCCGATACCTTCCTCGGCGTTCCTTTCAACATTGCATCCTATGCCTTGCTAACGATGATGATGGCTCAGGTTTGCAATCTTAAGGTGGGGGATTTTGTTCATACCTTTGGCGATGCACATCTCTATTCAAATCATATCGAACAGGCAAATCTGCAACTGAGCAGAGAGTTTCGCCCACTGCCGACCATGAAGATCAATCCTGATGTCAAGTCTATCTTTGATTTTAAGATCGAGGATTTTGAACTGATCAACTACGACCCACACCCGCACATCAAGGCAGCAGTCGCTGTCTAATTGTTTCATACATTAACTCATTAACCCTCAACAATACTATAAACCATGAAACCAAGAATACTGCCAGAAGATATTGAGGGGTTGAGTTTTGTCGATTATAGAAAACTCTTCATCAAAGAGTTAAAAAGAATGAAAAGTACTGTAGAAGATGGCCAATCCCTCAACTACATGATGATCACAGAATGGTCTTTTCCCGATTTTCCCTCCAAAGAATTGCCTTTGATTGTCATTGGAACTTTTAGAGGAACCTGGGAAAAATATTATAAAAGTACCGCCAGAAAAAGATCCGAAAAAGACTTCTCTATTGGAAATTGCAGCTTTGGGAAAGACGCTCAAAATCATGAAATTTTCAATCTTGAAATAAGACATGGGCGAATCAAAACCAAGGGTGCCAGAGCCTTAGATAAAGTCATTTTAAACAAAATAGGTCTTTCTTTAAATATAATTGAGAAAGGCGGTTCTGAAGACAAAGAAGGGGAATTTGATGAGACAAGTTTGGGAATAGCCGCTATCAGCACCGGAGTTGCTGATCAGATTCCTGGCAAAGAGCCCCTTAATAAATCGGAAGCTGTAGCCATATTGAAAGCTGCTTCCGAAAAACTAAAAAAATCCTCTGATTATTTTAAAAAATTATACGTAGAGGCTCAGGAAAAACTAAACAGCAAGTTAAAAACATCTAAAATTGACAAAGAGGATTTATTGATTGTCAAAGAATTGCAGGCAGCCTACGGTCAATTTATGGAAGATTTTGAAGAGGCAGATCCAAAACTGCAACAAAAATTCTCGACTGTAAAATCAACCATTACCAAGCAGCAAGAGATGCTGAAAAAACTGGCACTGAGCATTAGATCCAAGCAAAAGTCTTTGGCAGCAAACTTATCAGATAGATATTTTCAAAAAAAAGAAGGACGTACCGCCTCAGCGGAAGAAGTGGAACAGATGAAAAACAGCCTTAAAAAAGCAATTGAATTTAGAAAAATCTCCGTATTGGAGGGCCAGGATAGAAAACTGAACCTAAAGGCTATTTATGTATGCGCAGAATTAATCGGTCCGGCATTTCAGGCAAAACATACTGACCAGGCCTATCAAAAATTGTTGCAATTGTAATTCAAAAAGTAACGTTTTTGAATGTAGTTCAGGATAATTTCCCCTGTTCATATTATTTTATGTTTTCGCTTTCTGAAAATTCTCCCTTTTTCAATATTTTTACAAAATGGGACAAAAAAATAAACTAGCAAAGTTCGAAGAGATTGGCCGATTGCCCAACGTTTATCAGAGCCATGAGGTTAATTCTCCAATGCTTCTCAACTACAAAGCTGAAAGAATCAGCATGAAAGGTCGATGGGCTGAACATTTTGGCAACAATCACCCGATCATTTTGGAATTGGCTTGCGGAAAAGGCGATTATGCTCTAGGACTGGCGAGAATGAATCCCGATAAGAATTATATCGGTATTGACCTGAAAGGCAACAGGATATGGCGTGGCGCTACAGATGCTCATCAGGAAGGGTTGAAAAATGTAGCCTTTATCAGAAGTCAGATAGATTTTATTACCCATTATTTTGAAGAAGGAGAAGTTTCCGAAATCTGGATCACCTTTGCAGATCCACAATTGACAAAAGTCAGAAAAAGATTGACCTCTCCATTTTTTTTACCGCGATACAGAAAAATATTGAATAAGCAAGGTCTGATGCATTTAAAAACAGACTCTCCTGAATTGTACCAATATACCCTGGAAATAGTTGAAGAAGAAAATCTTAAATTACAATACGCTGCTGACGATATTTACAGCCTGGCAGAGCAAATGCCGGAATGGTCGATCAAAACCTTTTATGAGCAAATGCACTTGAGCAAGGGTCTGACCATCAAATATCTTCGATTCGAAATTTAAATCAACCTCCATTTCGTATCCATGCGAACAAAAATTGCCATTTTAGCCTGTCTCTGCATCATCAGCGGATTGGTCCTGTCGAAATTCATGATTACGGTCGGAATGGTATTGCTTTTCGCCAACGCGATTTTTACAACTGAAATCAAAGAAAAATTCCAAACCCTTCTTTCTAACAAGGCCTATTGGTCGAGTATTGGGATTTATCTACTTTTTTTATTGAGCGGCATTTACACCGAAAACTGGAACAACATGTTTCCAATGTTGAGGATTGCGCTGCCCTATCTCCTATTGCCGATAGCTTTTGCCTTTGGGCCAGATCTGAATGATAAAAACTACAAGTCTATCCTTTATTTTTTTGTGACGCTGATGTTTTTATCCTCCATCTACGTACTGATCAATTACCTCTTGAATTTTGATTATTTTCAGCAAAATCTGGCCGTCAGCAAAACAATTTTCACTCCGCAGAAAGACCATATCCGCTACAGTTTGTTGCTATGTTTGTCGATCTTTTCCGCTGTCTGGTTGA
>JBILRD010000203.1:0-4732 GCA_044372845.1 Saprospira sp.
TTTAAAATCAGTACCAAAAATCTTAATGGGGGTTTTGAGGCTGCCAGCGGAAAAATTACCATTGAATTATTAAAAACTCCGCAGACTGCTTTTGTAGAAAGAGGATGGGAAGACCCAGATTATTTTTTAATGAAAGAAGTTGATTTCAAAAAGAATTTTCCAAAATATGTTTACCAAAAAGAAGATAAAATTTATAATTGGCCAATAGATAAAACTATTTTGGATACAGAATTTAACAGTCAAATTTCAGACAGTTTATTGTTGAAAGGCATCGATAAATGGTCTCAGGGAATCTATAAAATCACGATGCAAACTTCCGATAAATTCGGAAACAAAATAGAAGAGATAAAATTCTTCACACTAGTGAGTGAAAAAGAAAATACCACTCCTGTCAACAACAAGCTTTTCTTATCAAAGAACAACATTATTGCAGAACCTGGAGAGAAAATTACGATTGATTTTGGCAGTTTCGAAAAAGATGCCCATGTGCTATATGTCGTTGAGCATGAAGGAAAACTCATCAGCAGTCAGTGGGTTCACGCAAAAGGCAGAAAAACTTTTGAACTGGCTGTAGAGGAAAAACATCGAGGCAATTTCTTTTTTCACCTTTCTATGGTTCATCATGGAAAATTCATCAGCAATACAGGTACCATTACAGTTCCTTGGACCAACAAAGAACTCGAAATCGAATACAGTACTTTTCGTGATAAACTGGAACCCGGTCAGGAAGAAGAATGGCGATTAAAAATCACGGGCTCTAAAAAAGATAAGGTTGCTGCCGAACTACTAAGTACCCTGTACGATGCCTCTCTGGATGCATTCGCAGCTAACTCATGGGGTCTAAACCTATATGGTTATAATTACCCATCTTTGACTCCGACTGCTAGTGTAGGATTTATTACTACAAATTCTATCACAGTTCCAACTGTTAACTGGAATAAAACTTATATCAATACTGCACAAAGAATAAATCCAGAATTGAACTGGTTTGGGTTTGATTTTTATGACTGGGGCTGGAAAAGAAATGAAGTATTTGTGGATGGGGTAGTCATGATGCAATCAGCTGTAGCAGAAGAAGCCGATAAAATAGGAAACAGAAGAAGAGAAGCTGACAGTAACAAAACTAAATTGTCACAAAAAGGTCAAGAATTCGAAAAAAATGAAATCATAGATAAAACAGGTATTTACACTATATTGACTGATTCCAGCGGAAATTCAACAGAAGATATCCAAGGCAACAAACCTACAACAGATTTTGGTGATGTAAAAGTTAGAACCAATTTAAAAGAAACCGTCTTCTTTTTTCCTCAAATGGAAACTGATGCTGAAGGAAATGTCCTCTTGAAATTCAAAATGAATGAGGCATTGACCCGCTGGAAATTTATGTGGCTGGCTCATACAAAAGATTTAAAAGTTGGTACAGGAACCAAGGAAATCATCACACAGAAAAAATTGATGGTGATGCCAAATGCGCCACGATTTTTCAGAGAGAATGATGAAATATATTTCACAGCCAAGGTCAGCAACATGACTGAATCAGAAATGACTGGAGAAGCAGTTTTACAGCTTTTTGATGCGATAACTATGAAGGCTATAGATGTTGAATTTTCAAATTCCGATGCCAAATTGAATTTCACAGCTGCTGCCGGACAATCGGCTCCTTTGACCTGGAAGATTAAAATTCCGGATAGCTGGTCTAATCCAGTTACCTACAGAGTGATTGCAAAATCGGGCACTTTTTCTGATGGCGAAGAAAATAGTTTGCCAGTCATTTCAAACAGAATGCTGGTCACTGAAACAATGCCACTACCAATTAGAGGAGGACAAACAAAGACTTTTGAATTCAAGCGAATGTCTGAAATTTCAAAATCATCTACCTTGAAGCAGCATAAATTCACACTGGAATTTACACCTAATCCTGCCTGGTTGGCGATTCAGTCGCTACCCTATATCATGGAATATCCCTATGATTGTACAGAACAAATTTTTTCAAGATTTTATGCCAACAGTTTAGCGACAAATGTTGCCAATGCTCATCCAAAAATCAAAAAAGTTTTCGATAGCTGGAAAAATTATCAACCGGATGCACTAAAATCCAATTTGACTAAAAATCAGGAATTAAAATATGCCTTGCTCGAAGAAACTCCATGGGTGCTGGAATCTCAAAGCGAGGAACAACAAAAAAATAATCTTGGAATTTTGTTCGACTTGAACAGAATGTCGAATGAACTGAATACTGCCAGAGACAAAATAGTTGAGAGACAATTGAGCAATGGAGGTTTTTCATGGTTTCCGGGCGGAAGAGATTCCTGGTACATCACTCAGTATATTGTTGAAGGAATGGGCCATCTGGAAAAACTGGGAGTGAACGTCAGTAAATCTGATGAAAAAATGAGTCAATCTATCAAAAAAGCTGTTTTATATATCGATGACAGACTTTCTGACCATTACGATGAATTATTGAAAATAGCGAAAAGAAGCAAGGAGGGCGAAAAAGCGTTTTTGGAAAAAGATAATCTGGATCAAATGGCCATTCATTATTTGTACACAAGGTCTTTTTATCCTGAAATCGAAATTAAAAATAACAACTCAAAAATCGCTGTTGAGTATTACGAAAAACAAGCTGCAAAATATGCCTTAAAAAAATCAGATTATATGCAAGGCATGCTGGCACTGGCTTTAAATAGAAAAGCTAAAGATCTCGCTACTGCTCAAAAAATAATAAAATCCTTAAAAGAAAGAGCTTTAAAAAATGAGGAAATGGGCATGTACTGGCAATATCCTCATGGTTTTTACTGGTATGAAATGCCGATTGAAACGCATTCTTTGATGATTGAAGTATTTGATGAGGTCGCAAAAGATAAGAATGCTGTTGATGACATGAAAACTTATTTGCTAAAATCAAAACAAACAACGCATTGGGGAACGACAAAATCTACAGCTGCAGCTTGTTATGCCTTGTTAAAAACAGGTGACAACTGGTTGATGGAAGATCAGGAAATTAAAATCACTTTGGGTAAAGAAGTGCTGGATCAATCTAAAATCAGCAAAGAAGCAGGTACAGGTTATTTTAAAATCAGTTTTGAGGCTGAACAAATTAAAAAAGAATGGTCGAAAGTAAAAATCGAAAATCCAAACAAAAATGTTGCCTGGGGAGCAGTTTATTGGCAATATTTTGAGCAATTAGACAAGATTAGCCAGTTTAGGGATACTCCTTTAAAAATTTCTAAAAAATTGTTCAAGGAAGTCAGAACAGAAAGGGGTCCCGAACTTCAGCCAATTTCTGAGGATACAAAATTAAGCCCGGGAGATTTGATAAAAGTCAGAATCGAATTGAAAGTGGACAGAGATATGGAATTTGTGCACATGAAAGACATGAGAGCTTCCGGATTCGAACCTGTTAATGTACTTAGTGAGTATAAATATCAGGGCGGACTTGGATATTATGAAAGTAGCAGAGATGCCTCTACCAATTTCTTTTTTGATTATTTGAGTAAGGGAAATTATGTTTTCGAATACCCCCTGAGAGTGAATCATAAGGGAGATTTTTCAAATGGAATTACAACCATTCAGTGTATGTATGCACCAGAATTTACCAGCCATTCTCAAGGAGAAAGAGTAAAAATTGATTAAAATTTATAATTAGATGTACTTAATAAAAAATCATCAGTTAAAATTACCGAAAACATCTCTCTAGTTTCAATTTCGACAGCTAAACCCAAACATTAAAAAATTATTTTTTAATGTTTTTTTTTGATTAAAAACCCCAATATTAATCAACTAGGAAGTATATTTGTAAAAATCGAAAATACATTTTAGGTTAGAAATGTTTAGCATCCATAAAAAACAATCTAACACTCTGATAACAAAATAATTACATAAATAAATTACTATGAGAGTAGGAATACCTTCCGAAATTTCTCCCAGTGAATTAAGGGTAGCTGCCACCCCAAAAACCGTTAAAAGGTTACAAAAACAAGGATTTGATGTTTACATCCAGAAAGGTGCAGGTCTGAAAGCCAATTTTTCAGATAATGATTTTGAAGAAGCAGGCGTTCATCTCGTAGAAACTGCTGCAGAAATCTACAGAGACTCAGATATCGTCCTTAAAGTCAAAGAACCGACTTTAGAGGAAATTGCTCAGATGAAAAAAGGATTGGTGCTGTTGAGCTACCTATGGCCAGCGCAAAATCAACCTTTGATGGAAGCTTTGGCTAAGCAAGGTGTTAATGCTGTAGCAATGGATGCCATTCCTCGTATCTCCAGAGCTCAAAAAATGGATGTCTTGTCTTCCATGGCCAACATTGCCGGTTACAGATCTGTCATTGAAGCTTCTTTTCATTTTGGAAGATTTTTGAACGGACAAATTACTGCAGCAGGTAAAGTAGAACCAGCAAAAGTGTTGGTGATCGGTGCCGGTGTAGCTGGTCTGGCCGCAATTGGAGCCGCAAATTCCTTAGGAGCTATAGTTCGTGCATTTGATACCCGTAAAGAAGTTGCTGAGCAGATTCAATCTATGGGCGCTTCCTTCCTTACCGTTGAAATCGATGAGGATGGGGCTACAGCCTCTGGTTACTCCAAAGAAATGAGTAAAGAATTTATCGAGGCGGAGATGAAGTTGTTTTTAGAGCAGGCGAAAGAAGTAGATATCATCATCACTACTGCTCAAATTCCTGGTCGTACAGCACCAAAACTAATCTTAGATTACCATGTTGCTGCTATGAAAGCAGGA
>JBILRD010000301.1:0-3505 GCA_044372845.1 Saprospira sp.
CAGAAGATTGTAGTGGAATAAATAATTATAATGCCCTGGATTTAAAATAATTACCAGAGGAGACAGGGGTTATACCGATGGCTATCGGTACACCTAATCGAATTAGTACACTATATAGCCTGGGATTTAAATCCCGGGCTATATGATATAATTTAAATCTACCCCGCCTTGCATTTCAAATCAAATAATCCTATCTTTGACATAAGTCATTTTTACTATTCCAATCATTCTGAGTTTATCATATGAGCAATTTTGTAGTTTCTGCCCGCAAATACAGACCTATACGCTTTGATAGCGTGGTGGGTCAGCAGCATGTCAGTAATACGCTCAAGAATGCCATAAAAAATGATCACCTGGCGCATGCTTTTCTTTTTTGCGGTCCCCGAGGAGTTGGCAAGACCACCTGTGCCAGAATTTTAGCAAAGGTATTGAATTGTGAAAGTCCGACCAAAGATACAGAGCCATGCGATGTCTGCCCATCCTGTCAGGCTTTTAACGAAAATGCTTCATTGAATATCCATGAGCTGGACGCCGCTTCCAACAACAGTGTCGAGCATATCCGTTCGTTGATTGAACAGGTGCGCTTCGCTCCACAACGAGGAAAATACAAGATCTATATCATAGATGAGGTGCACATGCTCTCTCAGGCGGCTTTCAATGCCTTTCTGAAAACTCTGGAAGAACCACCATCCTACGCTATTTTTATTTTGGCGACCACCGAAAAGCATAAGATCATTCCAACGATTCTCTCCCGCTGTCAGATTTTTGATTTTAACAGAATCAAGATTTCCGACATGGCAGCGCATTTGAGAAGTATCTCCAATCAGGAAGGCATTGAAGCAGAAGAGGAAGCACTGAATATCATCGCTCAAAAGGCAGATGGTGCGCTTCGTGACGCCCTTTCGATCTATGACCGAATTGTCAGCTTCTCCGGAAATTATATCAAGTATCTCGATGTCATCGAAAACCTTAATATTCTTGATTATGATTATTATTTTAAGGTACTCGACGCTATCGCTTCAGAGGATTTGACAGATTTGATGTTGATTTTTGATGATATCCAGAAAAAAGGATTCGATGGCGAAATCTTCCTTAATGGACTTTCAGAACATCTCAGAAATCTACTCCTGGCTCAAAGAGCAGAGACACTGGCACTTCTTGAAATCAGTGGCAGCATCAAAGAACGATACCTTCAACAGGCAAGTCTCATACCAACCTCTATTATTTTATCGGCTCTTAGTCTTGCCAACGATTGCGAGATTAACTACAAAATGTCGAGGAACAAACGATTGCATATCGAAATCTGTTTGATAAAAATGGCCTATATCAATCAGGCTATACAAAATACTTCCAATTCGGAAGGCGAAAAAAAAAACCACTTAACGAAGCCTGATACAAAAATATCAAGCATTGAAGAGCTTAAAACTTCAGTTTCAATACAAGAAGAATCGCGAATCTTGCCCGTTTCAAAAAAAGAGGTGACAGATGCTTTGGAAATAGAAGAAGCAGTAAAAGGCGAAGCCATTCAAGACAATTCAACTCCAATCACTGAAAATAAAGTCTCTTTTATCGAAAAGATGAAATTAAAAAAAGGAGGCAGCTTCCTCGAAAATATCATTTCAGAAGTCAAAGAAGAAGAGCAAAAATACCATCAGGTCATCGATTATCCCGATTGGACTTTGGAAAATATCATGTCAAGTTGGGAGGATTATTATTTGCAAATCAGCTCTCCCTCGACTCAGTTTTTATTCAAAAATGCTGACTTTCAAATAGATCCAAACTCCGATAATCTTTTTATCAAAGTCAAAAGCAGCAGAGCCAAAGAGGCTATCAGTCGCGAAAATGAGTTAATTGAGAAAATTAGAAAAGGATTTAACAAACCTGCACTGAAATTTATCATCGACATTGTAGAAGTACCAGAAGAGGAGCAGCAAAAGCCAAAGCTTAAACCGCAAAATGATCGTGAGAAATACAGCTATTTTATGGAAATCAATCCCATGCTTGCTGAATTTCAGAAAAAATTTGAACTCTATCCTGAAGATTACAAACCAAAGAAAAACAAATAGCTTAAACTTCTTTGTGCTTGTTATGCACTCTCCAATAAGAAATCAATAATCTAAATGGGAGAACAATAGCTGAAATTATTGTAGC
Organism: Saprospira sp.; assembly: GCA_044372845.1. GTDB lineage: Bacteria > Bacteroidota > Bacteroidia > Chitinophagales > Saprospiraceae > Saprospira. The sequence goes on from JBILRD010000301.1 coordinate 2,152, forward strand.
TACAGCAAAAAACATATATTGAGAACTGATGTAGTTGACCGTTTTAAGCTTTTCATTAAAATTGTACCCTTCTCTGAATTGTTTTAAAAGCTTTTCCTGACCATCTGTCTGTATAAAATGCTGGTAATCAAACAACCATTCTACAGATTTGAAAATCAAAGGTATACTGGCAAAAATCAAAACGAATTTCAGTACTTGCTGTTGAGCCAGAAAACTGTGCTTTAAAAAAAAGATCTGTCTGCTATATGTTACAAAAATCAGAACAAACAGGATATTACTGATCCAAAAATCATAGCTTTTTAGAGAACTGAAGATGGGGTATGTAACAAACAACAGTATGATTGTTGAAAATAACCACCAAAGCAATTCTAATTGTATTTTTAATTTTAGCTGTTTTTTATCTAGGCTCATGGTTTGATTTTTAATTATTGACAAAGTTAGAACAGAAATCCCATCATTATGTTTTTTTCTTATCAAATCTGAAAATTCTTGATTTTTTATCAACAGCCTCTGAAGAGATGTATAAATTTTCATCTTTGTCAAAACATAACCCCTCCGCCTGTTCAATGTAATCAGGAAGTTGGATGATATTTTTAATTTTAAAATCTGCACTCAGAACCATTAAAAAATTATGCTTTCTTGCTGAGAGTATATAAATATCTCCGCTGCTTTTTTGAACGGTAATATCTGAAGGGGCAAAAAATAATTCAGCATTTGGGCCACAAAGCATTGATTGATATTTTTCAAAAGACGGATCTGATTTTGATTTTTGCTTTAAGAAATTCAATACCTCCTTGTACTGAATCGAGAAATAGGGATTTTTATCAATAGAATTTGACTTTAAATCAAAAGAAAAAATCAGCCTTTCAGACTTAGATACATTCTCCTTACATGCAATTAAAAGTGTTTGATTTCTGGGATTGAAACAAATTCCTTCCGTGTTATAAGCTGGATCTAAACCTGTTTCAATTTTAGTGGCCAGTTTCTTTGAAGCCAAATTCTCTACAGAACTTTTGTAAAGTACAGCATTGGAACTAAGGATATAAATATCATTATTGGCCATAGTTATAGCCTCATAATCATCGTTTTCTGCAAAAATGTATTTTTGAATCTGCTCTACATTATCGAGAGCTATTTCATAAACAATTCCTTTTTCGTCCTGAATCGCCAACAGCTTATCAGCATTTGAAAAAATGATACCAGAAATTTCTTTTAATTTTTTTGGCAATTTTATGTTAGCAGCAGGAGCATTAAAATCGTATTCAAAGTACTGAACTGAAATCTGATCAGGAGACAGCTTCTGAGAATCTGTCTGACAGGAAAAAAAAATAAAAAGGAGCAGAAAAGAAAAAAA
>JBILRD010000205.1:0-4712 GCA_044372845.1 Saprospira sp.
GTACTGTAAAGATTTATTAAATCATTATCTGTGGCTGCAGCTCCAAATAACAGGTAATCAATGGCCGGGTAACCTCTTGTAAATGAGAAAGAATCAATCTGAAGATTGTAACTGTTTGTCGTGACGGCTGATTCTAATCTATTGACAAAAACCGGAAAATTATTCAAGGTAGCTCGAAGCTGATGTGTTTCAGCAGGTCCAAATTCAAAGATCATAGACCTTTGCCAAATCATAGCAGCATTTTTATAAGCCGCTCTCGCAGCATCTAAATTGGACTGGTTTGGACCAGATATGAAGTTATTGACTTCTGTCTGTAATTGATCAACCTGAAGTTTCAAACTATCATATCTTGGAGTGATAATGTTATTACTAACATTCACTAGAAAAGCCGCTTGATCAAAATTGGTTGCACAGCTGTCTTTTGGAGGTTTACAACTAAGAACAGCTACAAACAAAAGCAGAAATAAACTAATCTTTTTCATTTGGTTCTTAAATATTTAACTTATTAAAGAATATCTTTTACGGATTGTAAACCTGGAAAAGCAGCTACCAAAGCATCTTTAACATTTTGAACATCACTTAATGTAGTGTTGTAAAAATTGATCTGAAGTAAATTACTAGTACCTCCCAAAGTTGTTAGAATACTATTGATATTCGTTGAGGAAATTGTTGGATTCCCGGCCCATTTCAAACTGTAGATAAAAGCATATCCTTCTGATAAGGCATGATGTTTTTCAGCTGCGTCACTGGAAAAAGTATTGATCGCATCGTTGAGGTAAGCTACTGCTGTGGCCGCAATTACTAATTCCCAATTTTTTCTAATGCTTAGAATTTTAACATCTCTCTCGCTTAAGTCTTTGTGTGAAATAGCAGCTCTGCCAGCAATAAAATCATTCATAAGCGTGCTATTCAAACCCAGAGTTGAATTCCTGTCATTCAGATATTTACCCCAGAATCTTAAACCAGTCAAACTGCTTGGAAAATCAACAGGAACTCCTAGGTAACCAAAAGCTTCATCCCAGTGATGTTCCATGGTAGTTCCCAGTCCAGGAGTGACCGTTTCGTTGTCAACATTCATTTTTCCATCCCCTAAATAAACAGCAGAAGATTGAAAAAACAAACAGGCTCCCATCAATCCTTTCTCGATAACCTGAGCTAATTCTACACCATTTGCATTCACCAGATAATGTTTTGTTCCAGAGCTGTTAGACATTACACCAGCGACTCCTGCACTTGGACTATTGCTGAGATTAAGTGAAGAAATGTAAGAAAGAGAATCCATTAATTGTTCAAAAATAGCCACTTCAGTACTTACTGTTTTTTCAGAAAGCTTTTTAGTGCTAGCATTTAAACTTGTATCAGAAAAAGGTGCATTGATATTATTAAACATATCCTTCATCCTGGAAGCATCCAGAAAAGATGGATTGATCGTATTTCCTGATTTAGCATAATTGCCAAGTTCAGTCAACATATCAATTCTGACAGTTTGACCTGAATAGTCCACATTATCAAAATTGTAAGTAGTCGGAATTTGATATTTGTTCTTATCCTTTTCGCAAGAAGTAATGAATAAAAACAATACAAAACTTAGTATTAAATAACTCTGAAATGATAAAAATTTCATGTTTGCTATATTTTGATCAGTTAAAACAAATTTCATTACAAATATTATTCTTATTTAAACTAATTCCAAATAAGGTCAATAAAAAAATAATAATCTTCATTGTTTTTTAAACTAATCCTCTGTTCCAATCAATAATAAAATCCTCTAAACTATCTGATTTTGAAGCAATTGTTTCAAATCTTTCAAAATACTGTTCATTATTTTTAATCACTAAATAAGAATCCTTGTAAGATATATACATGGCAAAAAGAAGTCCAAGCGTAAAAGCTGCCCAGATAATCCAAATCGCTCCTAAACTTGGCCAATGCTCTGCAAAAATTGAATACATAGAACTAATAACAGCTACTCCTGTGAGGGCTATCATGAAATAGATCCTTCCTCTCAAATTATTCTTAAACTCGATCTTAGCCGCATCTCCAAACAATCTATTTTTTATTTCCTTGTAATTTTTAGGGTTACGTTTATAGGTAATATAGAGTTGTTCTATTTCCTTAGAATTGAATGAAATTTTAAAAACCATACTGAAATTTGTTATTCTAAAACATCCTTTGAATCGCTTATATTAAGCAAATTTACATATAAAATTATTATCTTCGTAATGCTTTCTAAATCTTATCAGTTTCCACTTTCCAACACATTAAATTTATCAATAATGCGATTCCTCATATTGTTGTTTTTCATGCTTTTCCTACAATTTTTATCAGCGCAAGACAAATATTGGATTGAAATTGGCCCAATGAAAGGTCATTACACAGATACAACAGAAAATCAATGGTTATTGTTAAATAAAAAAAACTTAAAAAATAACTTTATTAGTCTTGAAGACTACCTCTCAACCCTAAGAAAAGATCTTTCGATTAAAAACACGGTATTAACTGTAGAAGAATTATTAGGGGAAAGAATGATTGGACGTATTGCCATACAAAAGACAAATTCTACAAATCATAAGGATACCCTTACATTTTTGACTGGTTCATGCGCTTTTCAATATCCTTCTGTCCTTAATATCGGCGGAAAAAGAAAACGATTAAATAAAATCTTTACCATTATGTCCAAAGAGAACAGTGATTTTATGGTTTGGACTGGTGATAACGTTTATTACTTATTTGGTCAATGGAATTCGTACAAAAAAATGGTCAATGAAAACTTGAAAACCAGACAAAGAAAACCAATCAAAGCATTTTTGGAAAGTTGCCCTCAATATGCCACCTGGGATGATCATGATTTTGGTCCTAATAACAGCGATGGCAGCTTCAAAAACAAAGAAATGGCTTTGGATGTATTTAAAAAATTCTGGTCCAACCCCTACTATGGAAAACATGAAAAAGATGGGGTTTATTGCCATTTTTCACAGAATGATTGTGATTTTTTTATTCTGGATTCAAGATACCATTGCAACAAAGATAAAGACAACAGAAAGCTACTGGGAGACAACCAATTAAAATGGCTAAAGGAGCAATTACTAGCTTCCAAAGGAAAATTTAAATTCATATTCAATGGAACTCAATTTTTAACCAACGACATTTTTGGTGAGTCCTGGATGAAATATCCTGAAGAACACAAGGATTTTATGAATTTTATTGACGAGAACAAAATTCCTGGATTGATTTTTATAAGTGGTGACAGACATTACAGTGAACTGATGAAACTGGACAGAGAAAATAATTACCCTCTTTATGAATTCACCTGCTCCCCATTGACTAGTTTTATGGATGCGTCCTATGATAAAAACAATCCTATCAGACTAAAAAATACTGCCATTAAGGATCAGAATTTTGGCAAAATAAAGGTCTATCAAAAGGAAAATGACTGGATCTGCAGTATTGAAGAATTTGATACTGAAGGAAAACTAATTTGGAAACAGGAGATAAAACGCTCTGAATTAAAACAATAATTTTTTTTTACAATCTAATTAAACCTATATTTACTTATAAAGTCTAAGAAATAAACAGATAATCATATGAGATCTTTTTTAACTGTCATTGTCTTTATTTTAAGTTTCAATTTAAGCTTTGCTCAAGCTCCTACCTGGAGTGGACAAATAGCTCAGTTAGTTTATGAAAAATGTGGCTATTGTCATCATCCTACTGGAATTGCTCCTTTTTCATTGTTGAATTACACCGACGCTTACAATCTTAGGTCGATGATTCAGTATGATGTGACCAATAAAATTATGCCACCATGGCCTCCAAACGATTCTTATCAAAACTACGCCCACAAAAGAAGTTTGACACAATCTCAAATCAACCTGATAGTGGACTGGGTAAGTGCTGGTGCTCCTGAGGGCGATCCCGCCAACACACCTGCCCCACCATCCTATAATCAGGGGTCTTTTCTAGCTAACCCTGATCAGGTATTGAGAGCCCCTGTATATACTAGTAAAGCTACCACAGGAGATGACGATTATGTTTGTTTCTCCATTCCAACAGGATTGACAAGCACTAAAAAAGTAAAAGCCATTGAAGTAGTCCCCGGAAATATGAATATCGTTCATCACTGTTTGGTTTATGCCGATCAGAGCGGTACGATTGCAACTGATACTACTGGAAACTGTGCTGGTCCAAGTTCTGCAGAATTGATAGCCGGGTATGCTCCCGGAGAATTTCCGACCATCTTCCCGAATGGACAAAACGTCAAAATGGGTGTTCAACTGAATTCGGGATCAAATCTTATATTGGCGATGCACTACCCTGCCGGAAGTTTTGGAATGATTGACTCGACAAAAATACATGTTTATTATTATGATGATACTGTATCAAACGTTAGAACCGTATCGGCAAATGCTATCCTCAACGATTTAAGTTTTTGTCTGAGTCCCAATGTTGTGGATACCATTTATGATGTTTTTCCGCCATCAAATCCTCTTCCGTCAAATTTTACATTGATAAGTGTTTTTCCTCACGCCCATCTCTTAGGTAAGGAATTTTTAGTCTATGCCGTAAAACTAAATGGTGATACCATACCTATCATACATATCCCACGCTGGGATTTTCACTGGCAGGGATTCTATTTATTTAAAAATCCTATAAAATTGCCGGCAGGGTCCCGTTTATATGGAGGTGCATCCTATGACAACACCAGTTCGAAT
>JBILRD010000206.1:0-4711 GCA_044372845.1 Saprospira sp.
TGTACTTCAGCATCAGTAGCACCTGGAGCAGAAGGTTGGCTAACCACGATCGCTGTAACAGAAACAGCTGCAGGTTCAGTCATCACAACATTATTAGTAGCTATACAACCATTATCATCGGTAACCGTCAGGCTGTAAGCACCGGCACTTAGGTTAGAAGCAAGGTCAGTATTGTGACCGCTGGACCATTGGTAAGAGAAGTTACCCGTTCCACCGCTTGCGGTAGATCTAACGAAAGCAGTAGCTTCACCATGACATCTTACATTGTATCCCTGAGCGGTAGAAAGCGTAGCTGTATTGAAGGTAATCGAAGCAGGAGCAACTAAGCTAACAGACTCTACCACTGAACATCCAAGGTCATCGGTTACTGTCACAGTGTATGTGCCAGCGGAAAGATTGCTGATTCTGGAAGAAGTACTTCCTGTTGACCAAAGGTAAGTGAAGTTTGAACCGGAACCCTGAGCTAAAGCATTCACAGATCCGTCAGCAGCATTGTGGCAGCTAACAGGGAAACCGTTATAGTCTCTTGACTGGAAAGTGATGTTGATGCATTGAGCACTTACCAAAAGAGGTAAAAGGATGGAAATGATGCTGGCGAAGAATGTTGTCGTTTTCATGATATTGATTTTTGAATGTCTATAAATTATTTTTTCGATTTGTTGTGATACAAAGTTCAGACTTTTAAATATCCTGCACTACGGTATTTTCCGCGATGTTGAAATTTGGGTAATTTACCTAGGTAATAGTTTTGAGTTGGATAGTGTTGAGTTGGATAGTGTTGAGTGATAGAGTGTTTAGTTCAGATACCGAAGGCTTTCTGTATTTCGGAAAGAAGTCGTAAATATTGTGAAAGAGTCGTTCCGAAAGGGTTTGGAATCCTTTGTAAATCTTTGTGCATTCTTAGTGTCTTGGTATCTTAGTGGTAAAAAGCCACAAAGACTCGATGAAACAAAGTCATTACAAAGAAAAATTGAAAGGATTTATCCTGAGTTTTTAATACCAAATGAGACTAGGGATTTATCCTTAGAAAGTTCACGCCAAGGACGCAAAGAAAATTCGCCAAGAATTTAAGAAAGCGATAGGATTTATCCTGAGATTTTAATACCAAATGAGATTAGGGATTTATCCATAAAAGGTTGAAACAAATAAAAATCAGAAGGATTTAATCTGAATTTTTAAAACCAATCTAGACTCAGACTTCAAATATTTCATTATTTTTAATCAACCTAATAACTAAAACCCCAAAACCTTACTATGAAAAAAATCTTGGTATTTTCCATTGCATTATTGTTATCGAATTTTTTATTTTCTCAAAATAAGTATGAGGTTGAAATTGTAAGAGATAGTTTCGGAGTACCACATATTTTTGGAAAGACAGATGCAGACTGTTCTTATGGGTTGGTTTATTGTGCATTGGAAGATGATTATAAAACAGTACTTTGGGGATTGCTTTTGGCTAGAGGTAAACTGGGATTATTGATGGGCGTGGAGGGAGCCAAGATTGATTATGCAGTGCAGCTTTTAGGTGTTCCTGAATTTATTGACAAGCACTATGAATCCGATTTGTCTCCAGAAACCAAAAAGCTTTTAGTTGCAGGAGCTGCTGCGGCCAATGATTGGATAAAAAAGAATCCAGGCAAGATTATCTACAAAAATTTATTGCCTATTAGACCTACCGATTTTATTGCGGGATATATGTTGAGTATGGCATTGATGACAGGAGTTGAAGGAGCCATTAAAAGCGTAGTTAATGAATCGATGCCAACCTTGCGATACGATCAGATGTCCAGAGGAAGTAATGCCTTGGCTATGAATTCAAAAGTAACAGAGGACGGTGATGTCTATCTCAATTGTAATGCTCACCAGCCACTTGAAGGACCCATGAGTTGGTATGAGGCTCATCTTCATAGTGAAGAGGGGCTTAACATAGTAGGTGCTACTTTTCATGGAGCGGTGTCAATTTTTCATGGAACCAATGAAAATCTGGGCTGGGCTCATACCACCAATTATTTTGATGCTATTGATATTTACCAATTAGAGCCTGATCCTAAAAGAAAAAATCATTATTTGGTTGATGGAGAATCCTATAAATTAGAATCAAAGAGAGCAAAACTAACAGTCAATCTATCAAAAAAACCCGCTCAAAAAAAATTGGTATTGACCTTAGGTAAAAAAAGATGGTGGAGTTTGTACGGAGCAACTTATAAAAACAAAAAGGGAATATTTGCCATTCGTCTAGCCAGTAATATGACTTTAAAAAGTGTGGAGCAATGGTATAAGATGAATCGTGCCAAAAATTATACGGAGTTTAGACAAGCTTTAGATATCAAAGGGATTATCAATCAATATATAACTTACGCAGATAAATATGATACCATTTATTGTGTCAGCAATGGTGCTATGCCAGTTCGTCCAGATGGCTATGATTGGAATAAAACGGTACCAGGTAATACCAGGAAAACTTTATGGACCGAATATTTGCCGCACGATTCTTTGCCTCATGTTTTAAATCCTGATTGTGGTTATTTATTTGAAGTGAATAATACTGCCTACTCTATGACTGCCAAGGAGGAGAATCCAAAGCCACTGGCTTGTCAAAAGAACGTTTCTTTTGCATTAAATGAAACCAACAGGAGTCTTCGTTTTTATGAAATCATGGAGCAGAAAAAAGGTAGAAAGCTGAATTGGAATGATTTTCACGAGATCAAATATGACAATCATTATCCTTCTCGTGTCGTAGCTCCTTTTAAGAATTTTGATTTGGAGGATGTCTTTCATCTTGACCCTACTAAATATCCCGATATTGCAGATGCAATTGAAATCATGAAAGCCTGGAGTAGAAATAGAAAAGGCTCTGTTAGCGATTCCAATGCAACCATGGTTTATAAATGGATTTATGGAACTTATTTTTCTATCAATGATGAGATTGAAGCTCGTTTTCAAAAAGAACCTGCTTACAAAATTGAATATTTTGTAAATGGAATAAAAAAAGCTAGAGAGGAGATGATGAAAGACTTTGGGACTTTAAAAGTGCCATTAGGAGCATTTCAAAGACATCAAAGAGGAAAGGTCGATTTGCCAACCAATGGCGGGCCAGACATGTGGAATGCAAAGGTCGGGGAACCCTATCAGCAAGGTAAAAGGAGAGTAAATGCGGGGGAAAGTTATATTCTTTTGAGCCGATTTAAGAAAGACGGTTCTTTACCACAATTAAGAAGCATCATGTGTTATGGCAGCAGTAATAATCCAGATTCTCCACACTACACTGATCAGATGGATTTATACAACAACAATAAAACCAAAGAAATTAGTTTGAGTAAGGAATGGGCTTATCAGCATGCTAAAAAAGTTTATAAACTTCAGACCAATAGAAAATAATTATTTTTTCTTTTGATTTTAGAATAATTGAAACAAAAAACCCGGACGGCAAGAGCGCATCCGGGTTCAACAACTATCTAAAAAAATCAATATCAAAATATTTTTACAACTACTTTTTGTTTTTATTATCTGGCAACTACTACCTGAGTTGTCATCACTTCAGTAACACCGTCTACTGTATATTTTAATACTGCAACATAAGTGCCGTTTGTCAATTCTTCGTTGTTGGCATCTACACCAGCCCATTCGTTGCTGTAGTTTTTGTAGCTAGCCAATTGCTGACCCATCATGTTGAAGATAGTCAATTCAGAGTTTTCAACATTTTCGATGTTTTTGATGGTAAAGTTGCTGTTGAAACCAGCAGTGTTAGGTGTTACTAACTGTGGCATAACTGGTCTTAGTCTTTGGTTAGTTACGCTGATGTTGGCATTACCAGAGTTACGAGTACCATTGCTACCCGTTTGAGCAGTGCTGATACCATTGTTCAAAGGATTTACTATTTCGATAACAGCCATGTCAGAACATCCAAGAGCGTCAATTGCTTTTACTGTGTAAGTACCAGCAGTTACGTTGTACAATTCATTGCTTAACTCACCATTAGACCATTCGAAAGTATAAGCACCAGAACCACCGTTTCCTTGAGCGATTGCTTCAGCGTCAGCAGCTCCGGCAGTACTTGGAAGGCTGATCACCATCGCTGTAGCAGTTACCGCTGTTGGTTGAGTAAGGGTTACATTGTTTACGGCAACACAACCGTTTTCGTCAGTAGCTGTGATATTGTAAGAACCGGCAGTCAAATTTGTAGCGAAAGCTGTTTGGTTGCCATTAGACCAGTTGTACAAAATTTTACCAGTTCCGCCGAAAGCTTCAGAAGTTAATCTTCCGTTGCTGTCACCATAACATTTCAAGTTGTAACCGTAAGCTGTAGAAACAGTATTGGTGGTGAAAGTCATAGCTGCTGGCTGGTTAATTTGAACAGAACCTGTAACAGCACAACCTGTATTGTCAGAAACAGTTACTGTGTAAGTTCCTGCTGTCAAGTTTTGAGCCTGAGCATCTGTTTGACCATTTGACCACTGATAAGTGAAGAATCTGTTAGCACCAACTGCGTTTACAAATGCTGCGCCATCATTGGCACCATGACAACTGATTTGAGAACCGTTAAAATCAGAAACCTGGAAAGAAAGATTGATACATTGTGCTTGTACTAATACTGGTAGCAAGAATGTTAGGGTTGTGCTGAAGAAGGTAGTCGTTTTCATAAGATTGATATTTTATTCGATTTTGATTATTTGATGTAACAAAGATCGATAGTTTTTCAAGCCTGTACTAC
>JBILRD010000207.1:0-4710 GCA_044372845.1 Saprospira sp.
AAATACAGGAGTAAACATAAGAGCCTCTCCGGTCTCTTTATCAAGTACTGTTCCTCTAACACCACCAGTGTTTTGAGAATATGATAAAATTGGTACGAGTATTGATATCAGAAAAATAATGTGTTTGATTTTTTTCATTTTGTATTGTTAAAAAAGGAAAAATTTTTCCCAAAATAGAAGTTTTTACCTTATAAACAGTGTTTATAAGTGTAGAATTTTATAATTCTTCATTTAAATTAAATCTAACTATATTTGTTCAATCGAATTGTATTTTTGTATTAAAATATTTTTTAAATCTATTTATGCCAACATTGACACTTCAAACCCATTTTTTAAATTTATTTGTACTATTTATATTCAAAATTGGGGTTATTTCATCTGGCTTCAGTAATACATACAGTCCTATTGATTTTTGTGAACAAAGTGCCAAACCAAGAGATATACAGATTCAAGATAAATTAAATGTTATCAATCATTCTGATACCATTGTATGGTTTGATACAATAAATGACCAAACAAAGACAATCGTTTTAAAGAATACTAAAATCGATATTTTTCCCGTTGTTAAGGATACAGTTTATGTTGAAAAGTTAGCTGGTAACGTACTAAATAACATCTCCTCTCGTATCAAAATTTATAAAACCAGTTACAACGTTGCTGTTATTCAACCATTTCTTACGAATCTTTATGAAGAAAAGTCTGATGTTCCTGTACAATCATTAAAGGCTATTGAATTTTATGAAGGATTGAAGCTTGCACTTAGGAACTTGGAAAATGAAGGACTAAAGTTGAATCTTTATGTTTACGACTCCCAAAAAGAGATTTCTGCCTTAGACCAAATTTTTAACGAATTAGAAAAGAGAGAATGGGACTTAATAATTGGACCAAATGCTAAAGATGCTTTGAGTATGGTGGTTGAATATGGAAAAAAGGTACAAGTTCCTGTTCTTTCAGTATTTAATAACAATCAAACTATTCCTGATTCCGGAAGTTTTTACATACAACTTAATCCTAGCTTCAAGACGGAAGCGAATTCAATAGTTCAAATTTTAAACAATTTCAAAAAAGAAAATAAATATGATCTAGACGAGGTAAACTATTTGCTTTTGGGTTTGAGTGAAGATAGTTTAAAGCTCAATGAAATTGATCAAACATGGAAAAAGCGTTTTTCTACTGATAAAGGCTTGCCTAAGGTAATAAGTTCTGAAAATCTAAATATTGGACTGATTCAAAAATATCTTGAAAAGGATGCACTTAATGTCATTGTAATACCATCTGATAGGAGTGAAACATTTATTTTTTCATGTTTAAGGGAAATATCCTCTTTATATGATAAAATAGAGTCGAAAAATAGCTACCGTTTTATGGTTATTGGAACTCCAATGTGGAAATACTTTGAAAGAATTAATTTTGAATATTATAATAACCTGAACCTACATTTTCTAGATGAAATATATATTGACAAATCTGAGGCTAAGGTAGTTGAATTTGAAAATATGTATAAAAAAGAATATGGAATTGCTCCAAGAGAATTTGCTTTTGTGGGCTATGACGCGATGATTTATTTTGGTAGATTACTAAAAAAGTATGGTACTGCTTATTATGAAAATTTGCCAAAGGAAAAATGGGCAGGTCTACATAATTTATTTGATTTTGAACCAATTCTATATGAAAATACCATAGAAGGCATCGAAGAAAGTAAAAACTATATAATTGGATACGAAAATAAACATTTGAATGTCTTGAAAATTAAAAACTATGAAATTATCCCTGTGGAGATAAATTCTAGTAGAAACTAATCAGTAATCACAATAAGTTTCATTTTGATCTGATTCTATCCCATAGGCATGTTCAAATTCCATACCTTTATAGTTTTTTTCGATATTATCTAAAACTTCTAATATTGCTTCTTTTTCCCTTAATGTAACTAATTCCTTTCTATATTCTTTAATATTGGGAATTCCTCTAAAGTAGTTGGTATAATGTCTTCTCATCTCTACTATACCTAATGTTTCGCCTTTCCAAATAATAGAGTGCAATAAGTGTTGCCTTGCAGCGGCAATTCTTTCCTCCAGTGTTGGAGCATGCAATAATTCTCCAAATTCCAGGTAATGTTTTATTTCTCTGAATATCCAGGGATAGCCAATAGAGGCCCTTCCAATCATAATACCATCTACACCATAGCGATTTTTATATAACTGCGCTTTTTGAGGACTGTCAATATCTCCATTTCCAAAAACAGGTATGGTAATTCTATTGTTTTCTTTTACCTTGGCTATGTAAGACCAATCAGCTTCACCTTTATACATTTGAGCTCTTGTTCTTGCATGTATACTGATTGCTTTTATTCCTACATCTTGTAGCCTTTCCACTACTTCTACAATTCTTATACTATCTTCATCCCAACCTAATCGGGTTTTTACTGTAACTGGTAATGAGGTTGATTTTACAACAGATTCTGTTAATTTCACCATTTTATCTATATCTTTTAAGATACCAGCACCAGCTTGCTTACATACAACCTTTTTGACAGGACAACCATAGTTGATATCTAAAACTTCTGGTTTTGCATTTTCTACGATTTCAGCTGCCCTCATCATCGAATCATACTCTGCTCCGAAAATTTGAATCCCAATTGGGCGTTCTTCATCATAGATATCCAATTTTTGAACACTTTTCGCAGCATCCCTAATAAGACCCTCAACAGAAATAAATTCTGTATACATCATGTCACAACCGTTCTGTTTACAAAGAAACCTGAATGGTGGATCACTTACATCCTCCATAGGAGCAAGTAAAAGTGGAAATTCTCCTATCGATGTTTCTCCTATTTTTATCATATCAAAGATTATTATATAACAATTCAGCTGCTTCCTGACCTACTAATATACCTATAGCAACACCCATTCCTCCTAATCTAACAGCAGTAAAAATTCTATCGGAGTGTTTATTGATAATGGGTTTTTTTTCAGGTCCAATGCCCAAAATTCCTGACCATCTCTCTTCAATTTCAAATTTATAACCTTTTGGTAGGAGATGTTTCTGTAGGAAATTTTCTAGAAAATTTTGAATTTCAGTTGTTAATTCCATTTCTGAAGTAGTCTCCTTTAGAAAATTAATATTTCTTCCACCACCAAGCAGAATTCTATTGTCTATATTTCTAAAATAAACATAACCTTTATCATAGTGAAAGGTACCATTTATTTTTAACCCTTTGATAGGTTTTGTTGTAATAACCTGATTCCTTGCCGGATAAACTTCTATATTTTTTAATAGTCCAGATGTAAATCCATTGGTACACAATAATATTTTGTTTGTTTTAAAATTCAGATTGTTCTGGCTTATAATTTTTACATGATTTTTTTCTTCTTCTATATTTAATACTTCAACATTATTTATAATTTGAATGTCTAAACTATGGGCAATTTTTAATAATTCAAAAATTAGCTTTCCTGTGTTTAGTTGACTTTCATATTTATTGAAAATTAAATTTTTAAAAGAATGTAATCCGTTCAATTCAATTTTTGAATTATCGATTTTATAAACTTCTGAATCTTTAAATATAGGCTTTAGCAATAAATTGTAATCATCCAATAAGTTAGCGCATTTTTCAAAAAAGATCTGATCTTCATTTTCAAATACTTCGTTGCCGCCAAAGTTGTAGAAGTTTATTTTGTCTTTTCCAATAAGACTAGTAATTTTTTGTAGTCCCAGCCATCTCTTTTCAACAAGTTCCAGCATTTTGTCGACTCCATTCTCATTCACATCATCTATAAGTTCTGATATACTGCCAAAACATGCAAACCCAGCATTTTTAGTGCTTGCTCCACTTGGAAGAATTCCTCGTTCTAGTATTCTAATTTTTAGATTAGAATTTATTTGTTTCAGTTTAATAGCAGCATTCAATCCAACTATCCCACTTCCAATAATTGTTATATCAGTTTCACCAAGAAAAATATCTTTCTCCCAAAAGCTAAAATTCAATGAATCCATAAATCATTTTAAAAAAGCGGTTTTGTCAACAAAACCGCTTCACTATATTTATTGTTATATGTTTTCCTCTGGTTCTTCTCCACTTTCGTAGTCATACGGTAAGATTTTAGAATCTTTTACAGTGGATAAAGTCATTAAGGTTTTTAACCTTTCAATTTCTTCTATTTTTGAAAGTGTTTTAAATAATAATTTCTCATAGGTTGGAATATCCTTGCATACTAGTTTCATAAGAAAATCAGCTTCACCTGTAATGATATAGCATTCAACAATTTCGTCAACCTGATTGATTTTATCTATAAAATTTTCAAGTGCATTTTCTTTTTGCCAGGCAAGTGAAACTAAAACAAAAGTTTTAACGCTTAACCCCATTGACTCAGGAGCAATCTGAGCATGGTAGCTTGCTACAATTCCAGAGTTTTCAAGTTTTTTGACACGTTCAAGAGTTGGGGCAGGAGATAGGCCAATTTTTTTGGACAAATCAAGGTTGGTTATTTTACTGTTTTGTTGGAGGATTTTTAGAATCTTTAGATCTAAGTTATCTAATTTATGGGTAATCATTGGTTTTTCGAAATAAGGTTTTGTAAATAATGGATATAAATTAAAAATCTATGTAAAATTAAGAAATTATAAGGTTGTATTCAAATAGTGTTCCAAAATCGCAAAATTTTATTTTGTTTTTATCGAGATTTGAATATAAATAAAAAAGCCAGATCGAAA
>JBILRD010000208.1:0-4702 GCA_044372845.1 Saprospira sp.
GGAACAACAGGTATCATATCAATCATTGGATCGACTCCAATACTTACACATTTATCATAAATAGTTGGAAAATGTTTAATAAATTCCTCTTTGTTCAAATAGCGACAGTCAAGATACATATGTTCTGTACCTTGTTGTTTCATTTCATTATCAATCGCTCTGGCAACAATGTCTCTGGGCGCCAAAGATGCTCGAGGGTCGTATTTGTTCATAAACTCATTTCCCTCAGCATCTTTTAAAATTCCTCCAAATCCTCTGACGGCCTCTGAAATAAGAAAAACAGGATTCTCTCCTGCAGGATTGAAAAGAGCTGTAGGATGAAACTGAATAAATTCCATATTTTCTACTCTGCCTTTTGCTCTATAAATCATGGCAATACCATCGCCAGAAGCGATAACAGGATTAGTGGTAGACTTGTAAACTTGTCCTGCTCCCCCGGAAGCCATAACAGTTGCTTTTGCCAGAATAGTTTCTATTTCATTGTTATTTTTATTTAGCGCATAACAGCCATAACATTCTATATTGGAACTTAATCTGTTAACCCATCTACCTAGATGATGTTGGGTAATAATATCGATGGCAAAAAAATGATCTAATATTTCGAGATTATTTAGATGATTTGCCTTTTCCAACAAAGCTCTTTGTATTTCCCAGCCAGTCAGATCTTTATAGTGTAGAATTCTATTTTCTGAATGTCCCCCTTCTCTACCTAAATCATAGATTTTCCCTGTTTTATCTTTGTCAAACCTTGCTCCCCACTCAATCAATTCATTCACTCTTTGAGGTCCCTCTGTAATGACCAATTCAACAATTTCTGTTTTGCAGAGACCATCTCCTGCATCTAAAGTATCCTCAATATGTTTTTGATAAGAATCCCTATGATCATCCCACACCGCTGCTACTCCACCTTGTGCATATCTGGTATTTGATTCCTCTGGATTTGTTTTTGTTAAGACTAAAATTTTACTGTCAGGATTTTCTTCTGCTATTTTTATTGCAAAAGTTAATCCAGCAACTCCAGAACCAATAACTAATACATCAACCTTCCTCATAATATATATTTTGTATCAATAACTCTTGTCCTAATCTTATCTTAAATCATGTAATATCTCCGTAGTCCAAGCTTCTGCAGGATGTTTAAACTTTTTTTTAGTTTCTGACCAAATTTCTTTAAATAATTCTGATTTTCTATAGCTAAGAAGACTTGATTCAGAATTCCAGTAGCTGTATGAAAAAATGATATTTGGATCATCTACGTCCCTAAGTATTTGAAGGTATTGACAACCCTCAAAATTTCTAATTTGGTTTTTATAATTTCCAAAGTAATTTATGAAGCTTTCCGTCAATTCATCTTTGAAGTTCATTTTAACAATCCTGACAATCATAAGTTGATGTTTTTACTATTAAAGAAAGAGTAACTTTAAAAATACATAATAATTGTATCTTCAATGACAGAAAATTTCCTTATTTTTAGTATTGATTAAATATACAAAAACCCGATTATCATTGGCTTTAAACTATCTAGTTCTATCTCAAAATTTTATGAATTCCTCGACTGATAATATAACACTTACAGACTCTTTAAGAAAATATTTTGGATTTGACAACTTTAAGGGCAACCAAGAACTTATTGTAAAAAGTGTACTAGAAGGTAGAGATACCTTTGTGATCATGCCAACAGGAGGAGGAAAATCTCTGTGTTATCAATTGCCGGCTCTAATAATGGATGGTACAGCTATTATTATATCTCCATTGATAGCATTAATGAAAAATCAAGTTGATTCAGTAAGATCTTTTTCTGATTCTGATAGAACTGCCCACTTCCTAAACTCATCGCTTTCTAGATCTCAAAGTAAAGATGTAAAAAATGATATTATTTCTGGAATTACTAAAATGCTATACATAGCTCCAGAGACTTTAACAAAAATTGAAACCTTAGATTTTCTAAATAGTGTAAACATCTCATTTGTAGCAATTGATGAGGCTCATTGTATCTCTGAATGGGGACACGACTTCAGACCAGAATACAGAAAAATTAGAGCAATGATTGAACAGTTTAATAAAAACATTCCAATCATTGCACTAACTGCAACTGCAACCCCGAAAGTTAGATTGGACATTATTAAAACCTTAAAAATGAATGATGCCAATGAATTCGTATCATCATTTAACAGAGATAATTTATACTACGAAATCAAACCCAAAGGAAAAAAAGAAGATGTATTAAAAAACATTGTTCAGTTCATCAAAGGCATGAACGATAAATCTGGGATCATTTATGTTCAAAACAGAAAAACTACGGAAGATATTGCTAAACTCTTACAAGTAAATGATATCTCTGCAGCTCCCTATCATGCAGGATTAGATTCAAAACTTAGAAGTGATACTCAAGATGACTTTTTAATGGAAAGAATCAATGTTATCGTTGCGACTATTGCATTTGGAATGGGAATTGACAAACCCGATGTTAGATTTGTAATTCATTATGATATTCCTAAAAGTATAGAAAATTATTATCAAGAGACTGGTAGAGCTGGAAGAGATGGTCTCCAAGGTCATTGTATAACATACTATTCGTATAAAGATATTCTGAAGCTTGAAAAATTTTTAAGAGACAAACCAGTATCAGAGAGAGAAATGGGTTCTCAGTTGCTCAGTGAAATGATTGCCTATTCTGAAACCACATCATGCCGAAGAAAATTTTTACTGCATTATTTTGGAGAAATGTATAACTCTGACTCCTGTTCAGAATCAAAAATGTGTGA
This sequence comes from Saprospira sp., assembly GCA_044372845.1. Taxonomy (GTDB): domain Bacteria; phylum Bacteroidota; class Bacteroidia; order Chitinophagales; family Saprospiraceae; genus Saprospira. The sequence continues at coordinate 2,766 of JBILRD010000208.1, forward strand.
TAATTGTAAATATCCAAAACAAATTATTGATGCTTCAGATGATCTGCAATTAGTCCTTGAGGTAGTAGAGGCTTTAAATGAAAGAGCCATGATAAAAGAACTAGAAGATGTTCTTATTGGTAATAGAACTCAAACTATATTGAATTTCAAATATGATAAACTATCACAATTTGGCGAAGGAAAAGAAAAAGATATTCTCTATTGGAATTCAGTTATCAGACAGGCTTTATTACAAAATTTTATATACAAAGATATAGAAGAATATGGTGTTATAAAGTTAAATGATTCAGGTAAATCTTTTATCAATAAACCTTTTGAATTTAATATAACATTAAATCATAATTTTATAGAAGAATTACAAGAAGATGAAGATCAAGGTTCTACCTCTGTTTTAGATCCTCAATTGTATAGCATTCTCAAAGATTTGAGAAAGAGAGTTGCCCACAAAAAAAATGTACCACCCTTTGTTGTTTTTCAAGATCCTTCCTTAGAAGAAATGGCTACCAGATATCCTTTGTCTCTAGAGGAAATGAAAAATATCTCAGGAGTTAGTGAGGGTAAAGCAAAAAGATATGGGCCTGAATTTATATCGGTTATACAATCATATGTTGATGAAAATGATATCGATAGACCTATAGATTTTGTAATAAAATCAATAGCAAATAAATCAAAATCGAAGGTTACTATTATTCAAAACATTGATAAAAAAATTCCACTTGAAGATATTGCCAGTTCACAGGATATTAGTATAGAAGATTTATTACACGAACTTTATATGATTATAACTTCTGGAACTAAATTAAATATAGATTATTATGTTGAAGACAATATAGATGAGTCTGTAATTGAAGAAATTGAGGATTACTTCATGAGTGCCGAAACCGATTCACTAGAAGATGCATTTAAGGATCTAAAATCATCCGACATTACATTAGATGAAATACAGTTTGTAAGACTTAAATTTTTATCTGATAATGCTAATTAACAAATAAAAAAGACATAAAAAAAGACCATCTATAATTATAGATGGTCTTTTTTACCTTAGAGAGGATTATAAAACTACTAATAATCCCAAATATCATGTTCAAAATTGAAGATACCATCTTTAATCTTATCTGATTCGTAGAGACGGTCTATAGCTTCAGCTTTATAGTCTCTTATTCTTCTATCATAAACATTAGATTCTTTGTAAATATAACTACCAAACAATCTCTTTTCGAATACATCTTCCCACGTTGTAGATGAAATATCATTAGCTTCATTGAATGCAGGTATCTTTGCTAACATAGATCTTAATTCAGGGTAATAAACCCAAAACAAAGGTGCTGAATATTTAACATTACCATTGTTATCAAGAAAATCTTTGTAAGGAGCCATACCTAGAATTCTTACACCTAAGTCAGATCTTTCCTCATCAAAAAAGTATACTTCTTTCAATAGAAATTGCTTAACATCTTTAGGATCAAGTTCATTGATAACTACTTCCATTTTCTCTTCAAAGGTAAGTGGATCAACTGTGTAAACAGTATCAATTCTTACTCCAAGATTTTTAACTTCTTCTGGAGACATTTGGAGTTTAAAATTATCGCTATTACTTTGATAAGCCTTTACATTACCACTTTTGGTAGCTTTTAAAAGAACATCAATAAAAGGATTTAATTCAAAAGCAAAATGATGATTTCTTTTTTCACGAATATCAATCGTTCTCCAAATTCTTTTTTCCCACATGATATCCTTTTCATGAAGACTCTCATAATGAAGGATCCTTCTTTGAGATGTCATATATCTGTCATAGATATCATCCCTTGGGGGTTCAGAAGTAGGAAGGCCTGATTCAGTTAAGTTTGGATCCTCTTCAGGATCTTGAGCATTTAAAGCAGGTGTAGTTGTAATCATACAAAATAGAATGACTAAAACTGAAAGGGATGGTAATAAAG
>JBILRD010000209.1:0-4693 GCA_044372845.1 Saprospira sp.
GGTAGGGTTTTATATGTCTTTTTGAAAGATTGAGTTACTATTTCAGAAATATCCTCTTTTTTCTCCGTTTTTAAATTGTCAACAATAAAATGAGCGGTATCTCTTTTTAGAATTCCCAGTAAATGCCATTCATCAGGAAATACCATATTGATACCTTTAGATTTTGCTTCAGAGATCTCATCATAAATAGCTTCGTTGAAATTGTAATACCAATCTTCAAAAACAGTCGGGGCGATTAGTTCTGCATCGTATTGATAGTCCCATTTTTTAAATAGAGCTAAAATTTCCAATTCTTCTTTGTTCAAATTCCCTCTTTTGATGTATTTCAAAAGCAAAGGAAGAAAATCAGCAGCTTTTTGACCAAAATTGCTGTTTTGAAGATTTTTCATATCATCCATGGAAGCTGATTTTGCAGAAAATAGCTGAGCGTTTAAGAACCTGCCTCTGTATTCCTCAAAATATCCATAAGTCTTGTACGGATAATCAGGTCTTACGGAATGTTGATTGGCAGAGCCAACGAACCCCTTTTTGGGATTGTACTCATGTGGAATATGATCCTGTGGAATAAAACCTTCGTATTGGTTAAAAGAAACGCTTCCATCCATTACAAATTTACCTTGTGATTCCTTTCGTATTGGAAGTTTTCCCTGTGTCCAAAGTGCTATATCACCATTATTGCAGGCAAATACAATATTTTGTGCAGGACAACTGAAATTTGTTATGGCATTTTTGTAATCCTCATAATTTTTAGCCTGCATGAGTTTGTAGAAAGTCAATGGCTCATATCCGGGATCATTGGCTATCCATCTTAAAGCAAAATCTTTACCATTTGAACTTTTTGCAACAGGACCCATATGGGTGTACAAAATAGGTACAATATAGTTTGCTTTGTTTCTGACTTTGATGGTATCGTAAATGATTATTGATTTCATTTTTTTGCCGTCGAAATAATATTCCTTTTTTGAAGCATCCACCCAATTGATTATGTACCAGTCTTTGACATCATGAGATACATTGGTAACACCCCATGCTATATCATTATTGAATCCGGAAATTACACCTGGGGCGCCTGGCAGGGAAGCACCATAAGCGTTGAAATTTGGACTAACCATTTGTATTTCAAACCAAATAGATGGCAAACTTAGGTTTAGATGCGGATCATTGCAGAGGATTGGATTTCCTGAGGCTGACTTTTTTGGACCAATGGCCCAATTATTACTTCCAATGCCCTTTGGAATTTGATTTTCAACTGATGTAAAATATTGTTCAGATTCTCCAAGATATGGACTAACTACTGTATCAGAGACGATATCAGCCTGAAAGTAATAGGCTGCAGAATCAAGAATAATAGGAGATTGTTCCGGGAAGTATTCCGGGTATAATTTCTGAAATTTCTCTCTGCCAAAATATTTGTAGGCATTGGTCATTTCAAAATCTAAATCTTTGCTGACCAGATCCTTTGCCATTGCTTTGAGTAACAGGGCTGATTTATAAACCGACCATTGTTCAGGTTTGTAATCCAACAGCTTGTATTCTATTGGCAATTCGTCATAGGAAAGTGAGTTAATATAAGCGTTTACACCATCAGCATAACTTTGTAAGTGCGCATAGGCTTTTTTATCTTTTTTCCACAATTCTACAGATTCCTTCGCCGATTTGGCAAGACCAGATTTTCTATTTTCAATATCGATTTCTGTTAATAATTTTCTTCTTTCCTCGCTGGTACCTAAAAATTCTGCTAATCTACCAGCTACTGCATGGGTTTGGAATTCCATTTGCCATAATCTAAGAGCAGCAGTAACATAACCCTGAGCGAAGAAAGCATCATTATCTGATTTAGCAAAGATATGTGGCACCAATCTTTTGTCATAGACAATTTCTACTTCGGCAGATAAAGAGGAATGTCTTATATTGTTGAGTTGAGGACCATTTTTGCTTTCTGCATTTTTCCAAAAACCGGTAGATGGGCTTAGTAATTTTCCCAAAGGGGGCACAAAAGTCTCTTTACCTTTGATAGAACTCATGAGCCAGGAACCAGCTGAAGAAGAGTTGAGAACCCAAAGTAAAAAGATTAGAATAATAGTATTGATGATGAAATATAAGTGCCTCATAAAAATATTTTAAATTAGGTTGCTTTTATCTTTCTGACTTTATTCATAGTACAGCTCGTAGGCTTTCATGGTGTTCTTTAACAAACCTGTGACCGTCATAGGGCCTACACCGCCAGGAACTGGAGTAATATAACTTGCTTTTTTTGAAACACTATCAAAATCAACGTCGCCAACCAGACGATATCCTGATTTAGAATTGGCATCTGCTATTGAATTGATACCGACGTCAATGACTACTGCTCCCTCTTTAACCATTTCTGAATTGATAAAATTGGCCTTGCCTAAAGCAACAATCAAGATATCAGCTCGAAGTGTTTCCTCAGGTAGATTAGCTGTTCTGCTATGAGTGAGCGTTACAGTGGCGTTGCCAACTTTTGAATTTCTGGACATTAGAATACTCATAGGTGTTCCAACAATGTTACTCCTTCCAACAACGACACAATGTTTTCCCGAGGTATCAATGCCATACCTTTCCAGCATTATAAGTATTCCATAGGGTGTGGCGGGCAAATACTGGGGAGATCCTATTGTCATCAATCCAACATTGTATGGATGAAATCCGTCTACATCTTTATTTGGATTGATTGCAAGGTTTATTTTTTCTTCGGATATATGTTTAGGTAATGGCAATTGTACGATATAACCATCAAGATTGTTATCTGCGTTTAGTTCTTCAATCAATTTTAATAAATCCTCTTCACTTATGTCTGCATCTTTCTTGATAAGGGAGGATTTAAATCCAACTTTCTCACATGCTTTTATTTTGTTTCTGACATAGGCTGCTGATGCGGGGTTTTCACCAACTAATATAGCTGCAAGGTGTGGGGCTCTTTTTCCTGAAGAAAGAAGATGGTCGACTTTTTCTTTTAATTCGTTTTGAATGGTTTCTGAAAGCGCTTTACCGTCAATAAGGGTCATAAATCAATACTTTTAACAATTAAGTTCATCTTAAGAATGAAAGACTTTGCAACATATTTGAAAATAATTCACTAAGTTATCATCTTTGTACTACAAAATACAGCAATAAGTTGATAAGTTCAATATTTTTTAATGCGTTTTCGATATTTTAATTTGCAATGAATCGACCATATATTATCGGAATAACAGGGGGAAGCGGATCTGGAAAAACCAGTTTTCTCAACAGATTAAAAGCCTTTTTTGAGGAAGAGCAAATTTGCGTTTTATCCTCAGACAATTATTACAGACCATCAGAGCAACAGGAAGTGGATGCTCAAGGAATAGCAAATTATGATTTGCCAGGTTCTTTGTACAAGGAAGATTTTGTTAGAGATGTTAATAGATTGATTGCCGGTGAGATGGTTTCACGACTAGAGTACACCTACAACAATCCAAATGTCACGCCTAAAACATTGACCTTTCATTCAGCACCTATCATCATTTTGGAAGGGATTTTTGTTTTTCATTTTGAGGAAATATCCAATTTGATTGATTTAAAAGTTTTTCTTTACACTACCGAATCTACTGCTTTGTCCAGAAGAATCAGAAGAGATAAAATTGAGAGAAATTATCCTTTAGAGGATGTTTTGTATCGATATGAAAAACATGTATTGCCAACCTATAGAAAATACATTGAACCTATTAAGGAGCAGGCTGATATTATTGTCAATAACAACCAAAATTTTGATAAGGGATTAGAGGTGTTAAGTGGATTTTTACTAAACAAACTGCATAAATAATCTGTTTTTGAATAGGTTAACTATTTGTCGCTAAACCACGTTTTAACAAAAATACATCAATAAAAAAAATAAATAACCATGGCTATTACATTGAATGAAGGTGACAAAGCTCCAAATTTTAAAGGGCTTGATCAAAATGCAAAAGAAGTATCTTTATCTGACTTTTCTGGAAAAAAATTGATTTTATACTTTTATCCAAAAGATGATACTCCAGGTTGTACCAAAGAGGCCTGCAATCTTAGAGATAATCATACTGAACTGATGAATAAAGGGTACCAGGTAGTTGGAGTGAGTCCAGACAACAGTGCTTCTCATCAAAAATTTATTGGAAAGTACAACTTGCCATTTTCATTGTTAGCAGATATCGATAAATCTATTATGAAAACTTATGGAGCTTTTGGCGAGAAAAACATGTACGGTAAAATTGTTGAAGGTGTATTGAGAACTACTTTTGTGATTGATGAAAATGGTACGATTTTGAAAGTATTCAAAAAAGTACAGACGGATAATCATACAGAACAGATTTTAAAAGCCTTGGAAAAATAAGTTGCTTTTGCTTAGAAATTAAGAACTGTAAATGGAAAGTAGCAAACTTTTGCTTCAACAAATCAAGGAAGATAATCAGCTAGCGTTAAAGTCTATTTTTAACAGCTATTACAACTCTGTTTACAGTTCAGTTTTTAGAATTATTCAGGAATCTAATCTGGCAGAAGACCTGACTCAGGAAGTCTTCATCAGGCTTTGGGAAAAAAGAAAATCAATAGAAATTCATGGCGAATTAGGCCCTTATCTCAGAAGAATGGCCGTCAATGAGGCTCTTGGTCATATCAGAAAAAATAAAAAGTTTGCTATAACAGATCAAGTTGAGGAATTAGACAAGCTCAG
>JBILRD010000211.1:0-4662 GCA_044372845.1 Saprospira sp.
AAATCTTAAAGGTTTCATACTTTTCTGTATCGGGATTCCAGACGGTTCTGGCGGCTACCTGTTCTTCGATGGTATTCCACAATTCATTGTAACCATGATCATAACTCAAAGCCCAAACAGCGATTCCACCGAGTTTCATATCCAATGCTTTTTCGATTTTCAAAGCTAGACTGGTAGAATTATCAAAATAAATTTCCTGATAAGGTCCAATGCTATCTGACAAAACAGCAATCATGCTATGTCTTTTTTTGTCATATTTTACTCTGGCGGCCCCAGATCTGATGATATCCCGAATCTGAGCATAGGGCATATATCCGACAAACTCCTGTTCTCCTCGGATTTGCCAAACTGATCCGTAGTAGGGCAATCCCAAAACCAGGCAGCTGGCATGTTTTTTACCAATGGTTTTTTTGTAAGCATTGATAGCTGAAACGATATCATATTGTAATGAATCCGTTTTGCTAATGATACCGCCCATCCCATTAAAAACATCAAACTCATAAATCGGAATGGTATCCCATTCGGGAGTGAAAAGAAAATAATTGACTCGCTCATCCGGTTGATAATTTTTTACCAATTCGACCTTGCAAGTTGTACGCTTTAAGCTCTGTCTGACATTTGGATTGTTTAGCAGAGGCTCATAAAGCTGAATTACTCTGAGGGCATCTCCAAAATCATATCTGTTGTATTCAAGATTGGCAATTTTTGCATTGCGGATATAGGCGTTCAGGGTATCGAGCAGCCTTTGCATATAATCATCATTGTGTAATAATTCGATGGAACGAATGGTTCCGGGTGAACGCAATATGGAATCAAGATTAGTAACCTGAGTATAAGCCATAAAGCTACCTCTGATAGAGGCATCCTCGTTATTCAATGGGGCAATTGGCCCTTTGCTGACACCGGTGGGCTTCAAGTGAAAATTAAATCCTGAGATGATAAAGATATCTACCCAACTTTGTAAAAATCCAAGATCATAAACTTTTTCCCTGTCTTCAATTGGCAAGGTTAAAGCTATGGTAAAATTTGAATTATGCTCTCTGAGCCTGAAAGACAATTCCTTAACAAAATTCTCAAAATCAGATTTGTGTTCGATGGGCAGTTCTTCAAAATTGATCTCGATACCATCTCCGCCGGCATCCTCCAAAATTTGAATGAGACTATCAATGAGGTTCATCTGAACTTTAGCCGGGCTCGTAAAGAAAATTTCACTGCACTCTGGTCGGTGGCAACTGAGCGTTAACAACACTTTGCAAGAGTCTTCATGAGCCATGGCAATCAACTCAGAAGATTTGAAATCATAAATAGCTTTAAAATTTTGATATCCTCCGGTAAAAGGATTTAGATCGTAGGCATAGAAGGCTACATGGGTCAATAAATCGAAATTATAATTTCGGTAAGCCTCCTCTGCCCAATGAGGATGCCAACCCCAGACCACGATATTCTGTTCGTTCAAAATCTCTTTCCTATGGCGATGCAGTCTTCCGGCAGACGACAACATCTCATCCATTCTATTGGGGGACTGGTACCTTCCGTAACGGCCCTGGTCTATTTTTTTTCGCTCCGTTTCAGTGGGCATGTCCCACCATTTTCTTGAAATTGTTTTAAAACGCTTTCTGTTCAATTCCTCTACAACCTTATCTTCCACCTTGGAATCCTTTTCTTTGATAATCTCTAAAAGTTCCTGACGATTTATTGGTTTGGGGTTATCCTTTGGCAGCTCGTCTACCCTGATTTGCATCCCCTTCCTTGGACGACTTTCATTGTTTTGAGACATTAGACTGCTGATTGCAAGCGTTGATAACAGCAGCATCCAAATAAAGGTTATATTGAATTGTCTCTTAAACATATAGCATCAAGGGGCTTTTGATTTATATCTGTTTAAAATAATAATAACACCGTAGGCTAAAAAAGCTCCCGCTATCACACCTACCATCAACATCGAACTTTTTCCGGCAAATAGTCCAAAAAAAGAGCCCAAGGCCAGAATCAGGAAGGTAAAGAAACCCAGGAAAACCATTCTAAAATATCCGTTTTCAAACATCTTTCTCCTCGCATCTACATTTAATAATGCCATAAAAAATCCTGCTGCAGCAAAAACTGCCCAATATAAAAGTGTGGTCAAAATAACAGGACTCCAGCTTCTTGCTTTTTGAGAGATTTGAGTTACTTTCTCCATGCCTGGCACTTCGGGAACATTGACAGTCGTAAATTCTTCTTCTATCGTTTTCCAAACCTGATCAAAGCCTTCATCATAACCCAGAGGCCAGATTCCCACTCCACCAAGTCCATACTCCTGCAAAAATTGGAATTTAGTTCGCAAGGTACTGACATCATCAAAGAGCAATTCGTTTTGGATGATTTTTCTTTTATTGATGGTATCCAAACGTTCCCAAACATAGACAAAATAGTTTGAATCAATCCGAATATTGGCCAAACTGTCCTTCATTACGTAATTATACTGAATTTCGCTGTAAGGAACGTATTCTAAAAGTTCCTGCCCTTTGTCGGTAGTTTGCCATAAAGTACCATAATTCCCTATAGACAATATCAGTCGGCTGGCATGATAAGGTCCGATAGAAGCCAAATATCTTTCGACGACGGATCGTAAATCTTCTTCTCCTGAAGCCGGAGAAAAATTGAGGGGGGAAACCGGTTTTTTGGTGATTCCTGTAATAGAATTTGGGTCATTTTGGAAATCAAATCCTTTGATGATAAAAAAATCAACATCATTGATCATTTTTCCCAAATTGAAAATATTATTGGGGTCATAGGCCGGGACGCTCATACATACGGAATAATTCTCATTGACCGCTCTTAGATTGAAAGAAAGTTTTCTGACAAATTTGTAAAACTCATCCTGAAAAATCGGAGGAATATTTTCAAAATTCAACTCGATTCCATCTGCTTTCGAGGTATCCAGCAAAAATATCAGCCGGTCTATCAGATTTTGTCTGGCCTGAGCATTAGAGGGTTCCAAAAAAATTCCATTATTCTCATCACTGTGACTGGTAACAGAAAGTAAAACTTTACAATCTTTTTTATGAGCAGTAGCGACAATGGAATTAGCAGGATCATCCACTCCAAGAAAATCTTTTATGACCATCGAATCCAGACATTCACCAGTATAGGGATCGATATCATAGGAATAATAAGCTACGGCAGACAAAAGGTTATAATTATATGATTTGTAGGATTTTCCGTTGAAATGCGGATGCCAACCAAAGATGGTCACAAACTGATTATCGCCTACCATCTTTGGAAATCGGTATTTTGAGCTGTCAATCTGACGAAGTGAATCCAGCATCTTTTGATATTCCAGTTTAACCTTTAGCTGTTGGTCACTGGGTAGCATCCACCATTGAGCAAAGAGGTCGACAAATCGAATTTTATTATCCTTGTCCTTGAGTCTGTTTTTTATTTTTTCATCTTCTATTAGTTCTTCCAAAGTAGGTTTTACCACCGTTCTTCTTTTACTGAGGCTTCTGCCAGGTAATTCTTTCAAGTCCTGAACACCAGTTCTCGCAGAATTTTTTACGGTAGATTGTTGTTTTTGAATTTCCTCTCTGACTTCTTCTGAAGTACGTTTTTCTAATTTTTTAAATACCTTATCTGCCGCTTTTTCAGCAGGTCTCACAGTTATCTGAGCCATTAGTGAACAGCTCAAAAAACTTAGCAGCAAAAGGGTATTTAGAAAATATTTGATCATTATTTATTTTGTCTTAAGATGTAGTTTCAAGTTGTTTAATTTTTATTGGTTTCGTAATACTCAACAGGTCGTTTGATAAATATTTCCTGTATTCTTTCCCTTTTGATGATTTCAAGTTTTTCTTTTTTCTCGAGTTTGTACTTCGCAATCAGCAGGTAAACAGGTGTTTTACTGGTGGTATTAAAATTCTTGAAACAGATTCTGACCTTCTGATATTTTCCAGCTTTATAGACGGGAATCACTCCATAGTAAGGCGGATTGGTGTCATTGGAAGAAAGTTCCCGATCATCGGAATTGGGATCTTTGAAAGCAAATTTTACGCTTTTAGCTAAAGTCGTTTTACTGTCTGGCAGTTTTTGAGTTAAACCTTTTGCAAAAGCAAAGATAGGTTCGTTGATCCCCTCCAATATCCAACTTGGCGGAGGACTTGATTTAAGCTTGTCATATTCAGCTTTAGCGGCAGCGCCAATTCCAATCCAATATACAGCAAACTGATATTTTTCGCCATCAATTAAAATTTCACTGATACAGGAATCAGATTTTGACTTATAATCAAGAGAGGGTTGCAATTCAAAGGCAATCTGGCTGATATCTGGCAGTCCTATAGTATCGGCATAAGCATTTCGAAGGGTATCAATCGTTGTGCTGATGATGATATCCTCCAGCATGATAGTATCTTTATATGCTTTTTGTGGATATTTTTCGATCTTGATATTGACGTTTTTTTTGAAGAAACTATTATTCCTGAATATAAAATTATAGTTGCCGTCTTTGATTACCAGGATAGGAGCTCTCTCCATTCTCTTGATTTTCTTGGAAACCAGATTAAAAGGAGATCCGGCAGCTTCGATGGTCAACTTGCTTAATCTTTTTCCGGAAACGACCTCTACATTCAATAACATCTCCTCCCCTTTTGACATATCAAAGGACTTAATGAATGATTTAAAAGGAGC
>JBILRD010000212.1:0-4654 GCA_044372845.1 Saprospira sp.
TCCTGCTTTCGCTGGACCACTAGGTGCAGGTAGAGGTGACTTCTCTTTGTCAAATCCTGCAGGTTCTACTTGTACAGTTGATAACTTTACTGCAGGTACTCTTAGCTTCAGTAACCTAGAAGCTATCTTACCAACAGGTGTTGCTCTAACTGCTGTGTTCAAAAATGGAACTTCTGCTAATGCTACTTCTGTTACAACAAGAACAATTGGTGCTGACAAAACTAAATTTAACAACTGGACTTGGTCTGAAGAAGCTAACTTGCTTTCTGACTTCTAGTCTTTGGTATAGATAAATTATAAATGTTATAATAAAAGCAGACTTACGAATTCAAAAAGTAAGTCTGCTTTTGTGGTTAAAAATTCATAGATGAAAACTTTTATAAAAACCCTACTATTTTTATCTCTTAGCCTTTCGATTTTTGCTCAGCAAAAAGGGACTATTCGCGGAACAGTTGTAGATGATGTGACCGGCGAGCCTATGCTGGGCGTTACGATTATGATCAAAGGAAGCAGTGAAGGAACTGTAACGGATCTTGATGGACAATTTACTATTGAAACTAGTCCAGGAAAAGTTACGCTGGTATTTTCCTACATTTCTTACAGCGCTTTAACCCTAGAGGATATTGAAGTCAAAGCCAATGATGTCAATGTTCTGGATAACATCAAAATGCAGGAAGAGGCTATCAAAGGAGGAGAAGTTGTCGTTACCGCTGAAGCAATCAAATCCAATGAAGCTGGAATCATCACCATGAAACTCAAATCACCGGGAATGATTGATGGAATTTCCTCAGACAAAATTCGTCAAACAGGGGATGCCAACGTAGCCGAAGCCACCAAAAGGGTAACCGGTGTAACGGTTGAAGGCGGAAAATATGTTTATGTTCGCGGTCTGGGTGACAGATATTCCAAAACTACCTTGAATGGTATTGACATTCCTGGATTGGATCCTGACAGAAACAGTTTGCAGATGGATATTTTTCCGACCAATCTGATCAGTAATATCGTCATTAGCAAAAATTTTACAGCGGATTTACCGGCAGATTTTACTGGTGGTTTGTTGAATATCGAAACTAAAGACTTTCCTGAAGAGAGATTGTTTAATCTATCTTTCAGTACAGCTTACAATCCTCAAATTCATTTCAATAAGGACTATCTTAGCTACAAAGGCGGAAAAACTGATTTTCTTGGTTTTGATGATGGTACCAGAGCTTTACCTGTAGGTGCTGATAAGGAATCTTTCCCAATACCCTTTGTTGGATATACAGATCAACAAATCAGAGATTTTAATAATAAATTTAATCCAACTTTAGGTGCTACAAATCAATTGAGTATTTTAGATTTTAATGGTTCTATTTCTTATGGTAATCAGATTGCTTTAAAAAGAAAGGGAGAACCTACCAATAATAAATTGGGTTATATCTTCTCTCTTTCCTACAAATCTGACTATAAGTATTACGATGATGTAAAATATGGTGAATACCAAAGAAGTTCGGATTCCTCCGTCAATCAACTTCAATATGCTACTCTTCAGGAAGGGATTCTTGCAGAAAGAAATTTTCTACTGGGTGGTATAGCAGGATTGGCTTATAAGACTAAAACATCCAAATTGAAATTCACCTTGATTCACCTTCAGAATGGAGAATCCAGAGTTGGTAGATTTAAGATTGACAATGAGTCTAGCGGTACAGGTCAATCTGGTTATGGAGCAAAATCAGATAACTTAGAATACAACCAAAGAGGCTTAACCAATATTTTAATGAATGGCACACATGTACTGGTGAACTCCGGTTGGGAGATTGACTGGAAAATGGGAACCACTTATTCTACTTCAAAAGATCCTGATATCAGGAAAACGGCATTCAGTGGTTATGATTTTACTGAGAATGATTCCACATTTAACTTTGCAGCTGGTGAGGCAGGATTCCCATCTAGAATCTGGAGATCTTTGGACGAACTCAACTCTACCGCTAAAATAGACCTTACTAAAAAATTGAGAATTGCCAATACGGATATGAAATTAAAGTTTGGCGCTTCTCAAAACTACAAGGTGAGAAATTATGAAATTTTGACTTATAATCTGGTAATCGGTCCAACCCAAAATTGGAATTCAGACGATGCCAATCAGGTGTACAATCCTGCCAACCTTTGGCCGAGCGATACTAATTCTTATTATATACAGAGCGGAAATAATTTCCCTAATTCTAATGCCTATAGTTCAAATGTAATGAACAGTGGGGCTTATGTGTCTTCTGAATTTACACTATTTAAGAAGTTAAAAACTACGCTTGGATTGAGAACGGAATACTTTGTACAGAGACATACGGGTAGAGATATTGCTTATTCCAATGGTGATAGTATCGGTAATAATTTAATAAATGATATAGTATTGGAAACATTCAATTTATTTCCTTCGGCCAATCTTGTGTATAATTTAACTCCAAAAATGAATTTGAGAGCAGCTTATGCCAGAACAATTGCCAGACCTTCTTTCAAGGAATTGTCTTATGCGCAAATTCTTGATCCTCTAACAAACAGAACTTTTAATGGTAGTTTATTACCCCTTGGTGATTGGAATGGCAAATTAGTTTCTACGGATATTGATAATTTAGATTTACGTTGGGAATGGTTTTTCAAAAACAATCAGACTATTTCTCTTTCCGGTTTTTATAAAAACTTTACCAATCCAATAGAAATTGTAAGACTACCTGCACAACAAAGTGGTAATGAGTTCCAACCAAGAAATGTAGGTAATGGTACGGTACTAGGAGTAGAGATTGAGCTAAGAAAAGATTTTAGCTTTATTAGTCCTAAGTTGGCTAATTTGAATTTTAATACTAATATAACTTTGGTAAAATCTCAAATCAGAATGACAGATGTGGAATTTGAAGCCAGAGAAAGGTATCGAAGAGAAGGACAGGAAATCAAGAACACTCGTGATATGGCAGGTCAATCTCCTTATGTTATCAATGCTGGTTTGAGTTATAGTGATAAGGAATTAGGAATGGATCTTGGAATTTATTATAACGTAAAGGGTCCAACCCTTAGTGTAGTAGGAACAGGTCTGTCACCGGATGTTTATGATGAGCCTTTCCACAGCGTCAACTTTAGCTTCAGCCAAAAATTAGGAAAAGAAAAGAATACGGCGATTGATTTCAGGGTTTCCAATCTTTTGAATGACAGAATTGAAAGTTTCTACGTTTCCTACAAAGCTGACAAACAAATTTTCAACAGTATCAATCCTGGTATTAGCTTTAGCTTTGGAGTAAATCATAAGTTTTAGTAATTTGTTGATAGCGAATATTTTAACCCTGCCTATCTGGCGGGGTTTTTATTTTAATTATAAATATTTTATATACCTTAAAAAAGGCCTTATATTTGCTAAACTTGATTGTTTTTAGCCATCAGTTTCTCTGCTTTATCAAATTCATGAGGTCAATCTTAACCATATTTTTACTGTCTTTTTCTTTAGTCCTTTTTGCTCAGAAGGATTATGTCTCAGTAAAAGCTAAGTCTGGAGATGGTATTTATGTATTATTGGGAAGATATGGTCTGGACAGAGGTTCTTGTAATTTTGATCTCTTTTGCAAGCTGAATGACTTAACCTTAAAATCCCAGTTGATAGCGGATAAAAATTATTTTTTACCCATCGAAAGGCATAAGTTTGATGGCAGTTCTCTACAAAGCAGTTTGGGAATCAATGACAATTCCATTATCAGTCAGATAGATCGCTATAATCGAAGTATGTTGTCTTTCAGGTTAAAGCTGGATGATTACCGATCTGGAAAAAGAGAGATCTGGCTTCCTCATCATTTTTTAGCCTGTATGAAAAAGGAGGATGTGCATATTCCTCAGGACCGCCATTTTAAAATCTTAGGAAAAAATTATGCTGATGTTCCTCTGGAGAGTAAAGAACTTGCCGGTGCCGTGTTTTATGTGGTGTCAGGACATGGTGGACCAGACCCGGGAGCTATGGCAAATGTCTCAGGCAAGCAAATTTGCGAAGATGAGTATGCCTATGATATTGCGCTGAGGCTGGGAAGAAATTTAATAAAAAAAGGCGCCATAGTTCACTTTATCACTCAAGACAAGGATGGAATCCGAGAAGCAGAAATCTTGAAATGTGACAATGACGAAACAGTTATTGGTGATAAAACTATTCCTCTAGACCAAAAACTTCGATTGAACCAACGTTCAGAAACCATCAACCAATTGTATAAAAATTACCTCAACAAGGGAATAAATTATCAACGGACTATCGAAATCCATGTCGACTCCAGAAAAAAATCAGAGAGAGTTGATTTGTTTTTTTACTACTATCCTCAAAGCTCCGTAGGAAAAGATTTGGCTCAGGAAATGCACAGAACTATTAAAAACAAATATGCCAGATACCGAAAAGGCGTTGAATATACTGGCACGGTCAGCTCCAGAGACCTTCATGTATTGCGAGAGGTGATTCCTACTCCGGTATTCGTCGAAGTAGCCAATATTCAAAATTCTTTTGACTTACAAAGAATCTTGTCTCCCAAAAACAGACAGCTCTTGGCAGATTGGCTGGCAGAGGGTTTGATGAATGATTATTAAAATTATCGAACCTTCAGAACAGAAATTACCGAAGAACCTTTTATTGAATTCGGAAGTAGTCTGTCATAAATTT
>JBILRD010000006.1:0-17167 GCA_044372845.1 Saprospira sp.
ATAAAAAAATGAAAGAATATAATAAAAAAGGCAGTCAACCCTAAAACGGCTAAACCTGCAACGCCTAATCCCATGACAGTTCCTCCACCGAAAGAAACCTTTAAAGCTTGTGGTAAACTTGTACGAGCGGCTTGAGTTGTTCTAACATTTGTCTTGGTAGCAATCTTCATTCCCATATTTCCAGCTAAAGCCGAGAAGAAAGCGCCAAAAATAAAAGCTACTACTATTAGTATATGTGTTGTTGGTACAACGAAAGAGATTCCTGCTAATGCGATACTTGCTCCAATAACAAAGAATGTTAATAATCGATATTCTGCTTTTAAAAAGGCTAATGCTCCTTCGTAAATGAAATCTGAAATTTCTTTCATTTTACCATCACCGGCATCCTGCTTTAAAACCCAAACTCTTTTGGTCATCATAAAAGCTAACCCTAATAACGCCATAAATATTGGCAAGTAAATCATCATTGAATCCATAAATATGTAGTTTATAATTTTTTAACGATTGCAAAAGTAAAAAATAGGAATAAAAAAAAGCAACTATTGATTATTGAATATTGCTTTTTTTATAAAAATCTTGAGTTCTATATGGTAAAACTTACCTTCCGCCTGATTCCAGTCTTTCATTTTCAATCATTCTTAAGGCTTCCAGGGCACCTTCTGTTGGATATTTACCATCTAGGCAGGCCATACAGGTAGGCAATTTTGAAAAAATCTCCTTCAAATCATCTAAAGGCAAATAAATTACAGCATCCGCTTCTATATATTCTTTGATTCCTTCCAATGTTTTATTGGCAGCGATTAACTCCGTAGTTACTGACATGTCAATACCGTAAATACAAGGGCTGATTACCGGTGGGGCGGCAGAAATAAAATAAATTTCTTTGGCTCCAGCCTCTCGGAGTGTCTGTACGATTCGTTTTGAGGTAGTTCCGCGAACAATAGAGTCGTCCACAACGGCTATTTTCTTTCCATTGATGGTTTTACGAATCGGATTTAACTTGCGTTTGACCATATTTTCTCTTTCTCCCTGGTTCGGAGAAATAAAGCTGCGTCCAATATAATTACTTTTTACCAAACCTCTTTTGTAAGGAATTCCAAGCTCTTCGGCCAGTCCTGAAGCTGCAAAATATCCCGATGATGGCACATCAATGACCATATCAGGTTTCAATCCTAATTTTTTAATATGCTTGGCGAGCATTCTTCCCATTTTTACTCGCTGACCTGCAACCAGTTTTTCATGAATGGTAGAATCCTCTCTGGCGAAATATATAAATTCGAAAACGCAGAAATTTTCTCCTTTTTTGGTTCCAATAGAAGAATGAATCTTCTTGTCATTGTCGATGTAAACAATTTCTCCGGGTTCCAATTGGCGAACAACATCATAACCTAAATGGTCAAAACAAACTGATTCTGATGCGAATCCGTAAACTGTTCCGTTTTGAGTTTCCTGTTTTCCCAAAACCAGAGGGCGGATACCATTTGGATCACAAAAAGCGAGCAATCCATGATTAGCAATGGCGGCAATAACGGCATATGCTCCTTTAACCTTATCCTGTGTAATTCGAACGGTATCAAAAATATCTTCAGGGGAGATGGTTCCCAGATCTTTCTTTTTCAATTCAGAAGCGAAAGTGTAAAGAATCAGTTCCAAATCATTGGTAGTAGCCGGCAGAGTATGGTATTCTTCGTAAAGAATTTTTCCCATTTCTTCAAAATTGGTAACATTGCCATTGTGTGCCATAGCGATTCCAAAAGGATAATTGGCTGCGATAGGCTGTGCATTTGTCAATTCATTGGTTCCTTGAGTGGTGTAGCGAACATGCCCAACACCAATATCTCCGGTGAGCCTGTCGGCATGTTTTTGTTCAAATACATTGCTTACCAAGCCCAATCCTTTTTTGATGTGAAAGGTTTTTTCGAAGGTAATGATTCCGGCAGCGTCCTGACCTCTGTGTTGAAGGGCGTTTAATCCCATCATCAAATCATAGACAATGTTTTGTTTTCCGTAAAGTCCAATTATTCCGCACATGGATTTCTAAATTTTCAATATAAGATTCAAATATCTTTATAATTTAATTCAAGCTTTTTTCAATTACTTTTTTGATCGTTTCAGTATACAAATTGTGTTCAACTGCCAATCCGCGTTTTTCGACTTCTTCCAGCGAATCAGCACCTTGTAAATCTACAGTTCCCTGTTCAATAATGCTACCGGTGTCGAGTCCTTCATCTACATAATGAACGGTTATTTTTGTTTCTTTCAAGTGGTTTTCCCAAGCCCATTCGTATCCGTGCAATCCTTGATGTTGTTTGGTATCAGCAGGATGAATGTTGATAATACGTTTCGGAAAAGCCTGAATTAAAACCGGGCTCAAAATTCTCATGTAACCCGCAAGAATGATTAAATCAGGTTGATAATTCTTCAACAATTCCAATACTTTTTCGTCAAAATCTTTTCTCTTTAGTCCTTTTGATTCAATACTTTCGGTAGCGATTCCTTTTGATTCAGCATATTTCAATCCGGCAGCATCTGTTTGATTTGAAAAAACCAAAATCGGCTGTGCAATTCCTTTCAGTATTCCTGACTGGCATTGCTCTACGATGGCTTTCATGTTTGATCCGCGACCTGAAATGAATATGGCTAACTTAGTCATTTGATTTCATATTGTTTTTATGCTAAATTAGATTTTCGCTGACCAATATCTTTGCGATAATGTATGTGTTCAAAACATAGCTTATTGCAATTGTCGTAAGTTTTTTGAATCGCTTCTTCAAGGCTCTGACCATGACAAACAATGTTCAAAACCCTGCCGCCATCTGTTAAAAGCTGATCGCCGCTCTTTTTGACTCCAGCACAAAAAACCAAACAGTCTTTATCCAGATTATTCAAGCCTCTGATTTCAAATCCTTTTGAAAAAGCTTTTGGATAGCCGCCCGAGGTCAACACCACGTCGACAAAATAACCCGGTTTCCAGTTCCATTGAACTGTTTCTAAATTTCCGGATAAAGTTGCCTCAATCGCTTCTACCAGATTTGCATCCAAAGCAGGCATCAATACTTCTGTTTCGGGATCTCCAAGACGAGCATTATATTCCAGCAGCTTGACACCATCTTTGGTAATCATAATTCCAAAATAGATAAAGCCTTTATAATCCAAGCCATCCTTTTCAATTCCCTTTAATGTCGGTTGAATGATATCCTGTTCAATTTGTTCAGCAAGTGATGTTGAATAAAAAGGAACCGGACAAAAAGCGCCCATTCCGCCGGTATTTGGTCCTAAATCATTGTCAAAAACCTGTTTGTGATCCTGAGAAGGCGGTAATAGTTTGATCGTTTTACCGTCGGTCAGACCAATGATTGAAATTTCATCCCCTATCAATTTATCTTCTACCAAAAAGGAAGCATTATTACCGTATTGTTCTCTAAATTCGGTCATCGCTTCTTCTGCATCTGTCATGTTATTACAGACAAAAACTCCTTTTCCAGCAGCAAGACCATCATATTTGATGACGCAATCTCCATTTTTTGATCTTATATAAGGCAAGGCTTCGTCTACTGATTCAAAAACTTCAAAATCAGCGGTTACCACGCCATGTTTTCGCATAAACTTTTTGGAAAAAATTTTTGAGCCTTCCAAAATGGCCGCTGCTTTACTTGGCCCGAGAATTTTGATACTGGTTTTTCGAAAATAATCTACGATTCCCTGACTAAGGGGTACTTCAGGACCAACGACAATCATTTCGATATTTTCCTGAACACAATAAGATTCTAAGGCCGCAAAATCACTTAGAGCAACTGTGAAACTTCGTGGAATTCCACCATTACCAGGCAACACATAAATATTTTCCCAGCTGACTGTTTCTGCGAGTTTCCATGCGATAGCATGTTCTCTTCCTCCCGATCCAATGACTGCAATTTTCATATTCTAATCTTATTATATTTTTATACTAAGCTTCAAGTTTAAGTTTCATCAACAAATCCGTTTGATTATCCTCACCGAGTTTGAAAATATGCTTATCAAAAACATCGAATCCATTTCTTTGATAAAATTCGATTGCTTTGTGATTTTCTTCCCAAACGCCTAACCAAATATTTTCGGTTTTGGCTTGTTTTGCTTTTACTATTGCAAATTCCAGTATTCGTTTTCCAACATATTTTCCCTGAAATTCCTTCAACACATAAATTCGTTCCAATTCACAAATATTTTGGTTTTTGAATTCCGTTTGTGCTTCAACAAAATTCAATTTTAAATATCCAATTGTCTGCTTTTGAATTTCCGCCAAATAAAAAAATGATCCTGTTCTTTGTATTTCCTTTGTTAACTGATCTTTAGATAAATTTTTCTCCAAATATTCCCTCATATTTTTCTCAGTGTTCAAAGCTGAAAAAGTTTCTGAAAAAGTCAAAATGCTAATGTTTTGCAATGCTAAAAGATCACTTAATTCAACTGGATTTATCTTTAGTTCTTCCATCTCAAGCCATCTTGTTTTTGACAAAAACTATTAAGCTTAGGCTAAAAGGGCTTTTGTTTCGCTGATAACCAAATCGCAAATTCTAACCGCATCACCGATATAATTGACTGCTTCCATCTGATTGCATCTATCCTTTACCGATTGGTCGATATCGAGACTATTTACCAAATTGACCAAATCTTCTTTAGTTGGTTTTTGACCTCTGGATGCCTTTTTCAACAGGGTATATGGATCATCTACGCCCACTATTTTTAAAACTGTTTGAATAGGCTCTGCCAATAACTCAGGACTATCGTTCAATTCCGCGATACAATTTGCTTCATTCAACTGCAGTTTGTCCAGACCCCTCATAGTCTCTCCGATGGCAAGGTATGCATGTCCCAGGGCAACACCCATGTTTCTTTGAACAGTGCTGTCGCTCAAATCGCGCTGCATTCTAGAACGACAAAGTTTGTCAGACATGACGGTCAACATGGCATTGGATAACATCAGATTGCCTTCGCTGTTTTCGAAATTGATCGGATTGACTTTATGTGGCATAGTGGATGAACCTACCTCATCAGCCTTGCTTTTTTCGGAAAACAATTCATAAGAAATATACAACCAGCAGTCGACATCCATATCCATCACGATATTGTTCAGACGGCGAGTCATATCAAAATAGGCTGCCCAGCTGTCGTGATCTTCGATTTGAGTCGTAGCAATGTTTGGCTCAATTCCTTGATTTTTCATAAATTGATGACTGAAGTTCATCCAGTCGAAATCGGGAAAAGCAGCAAGCATCGCTGAATAATTTCCAACGGCACCACCTAGTTTTCCATAAAACTTATGATTCTTTAATTCTCTGTAAATTCTTGAAACTCTGTTGATGAAGACCGAAAGTTCTTTTCCTGCAGTACTTGGCGAGGCTTTTTGTCCATGGGTACGACATGGGAAAGGAACCGATTTCCATCTTTCTGCCAGTTCCATCAGTTTTTCAAGAAGTTCTTGAATCTGGTTCAACTGAGCATGTTCCATATAATCTTTCAACATGAAAGTATAGGCCAGATTATTAGCATCTTCAGATGTCAATGCAAAATGTATCATATTTACATCTTTCAATCCGGTTCTTTCACGAAGAAACATTTCACAGGCTTTGACGTCATGTTTTGTCTGCTCTTCAATCGCTTTGATTTTTTGATAGTCCGCATCGGTAAAATTATCGATACAATCTTGAATACTAGCCTTTTCCTCTTCTGACAAAGGATTGAAGAGTTTAGCCTCATCCAAAGCGAGGATGTATAGCAATTCCATTTTACAGCGATAATACATCAGCGCATATTCCGAAAAATATTCTCTATGTTTTGTCATTCTGGAAGCGTAGCGACCATCTAGTGGAGAAACAGCTTTGTTTAACATTTATATTTTGATAAAGAGGATGATGAAATTAGTATAAAATCAAACTGTCATTGGCAGTCAGTAAACCATTCTTCTCCAGATTCATTCTGACTCTTTCTAATAAGTCTACATTAGGTAAATCCAAATTTTTACCGCTGACCATCTCGTAAATTTCTTCATAGCGGCGAGTCGTTTCACTGATGACTTCTTCTGATAAAACCAATGGAACTTCGCCGTTTACCTTGTTGGCCAACATCCATTGACGGACAAACTCCTTGTCGATTTGTTCTGCATTGTCCGGATTGGCTTCATAGTCTGATTTTCTCCAAAATCTGGAGGAATCCGGTGTATGGATTTCATCAATCAAGATTAGTTCGCCTTCCAATAAACCGAATTCATATTTTGTATCCACCAATACAATTCCTTTGGATTCGAGGTATTCGCTTCCAAATTTGAAAAGTTCCAAGGCTTTTTTACTCATTTTATCCCAGATTTCAGCTGAAACCAAGCCCGTTCTGATGATTTCTTCAGGACTGATTTCGGTATCATCTTCATCTTTTGTGGTTGGCGTCAAGACCGGGCTTTCGAATTTCTGATTTTTTTTCATTCCATCGGGAACGATTGCTCCGCTGAAATTTCTTTGACCTTCTTCGTAACCTCTCCACATAGATCCTGTAAGGTAACCGCGTACGACCATCTCTACCTTGATTGGTTCTGCTTCTTTTACCAGCATGAGATTTGGATCGATGATCTCTATGACGTGATTTGGAATGATGTTTTTCGTCTGTTCAAACCAAAAACCTGCAATGCCGTTTAAAACTGCTCCCTTGTTAGGTATGGGAGTTTTTATTTTTTTATTAAAAGCTGATATTCTGTCTGTTACAACTATCAAACGGGTTTTATCGTCCACTCTTAAACTATCTCTGACTTTACCGCGATGCAGGAAGGTCAGCTTATTTCCGTTGGTTTCTAATTTGGTAATACAGTTCATGGTTTAATGTTTGAAGTGACGAATTCCAGTAAATAACATCGATATACTTAAATTGTCACAAGTTTCAATTACGTTTTTATCTCTGATAGAACCACCTGGTTGTACGATTCTTCTGATACCTTCCGCTGCAGCCAATTCCACATTGTCTTCAAAGGGGAAGAAAGCGTCTGAAATCAAAATTGCATTGCCGAGTTCAGTATTGATTTGAGCTGTAGCATTTTCTCCAAGTTCTCTTCTCAAATTTTCTTTACATTTTTCAATTGCCAGCTTGGTAGAAATCAAGCGATTTGGCTGACCGGCTCCCATTCCCAGCATTTGCAAGGCGCCTTTGTGACGGCGAACAATGACAATAGAATTTGATTTGATGCTTCTGATGGCACGCAATCCGAATTCCACCAGATCTTTCTCAACAGAAAAATTGAAAGGTATCTGTGTTACTGAATCTGATTTGTCATACAACAATTCATCGGCATCCTGTGTGAGTAAGGTCCCGTTCAGATAACGATAGTCGTGATGATAATTCAAATCGTTGATATCCAGTTCTATCACACGTAAATTTTTATGTAATTGCAAGTAAGTCAAAGCATCCTCATCGATTTTTGGAGCGATGACAACTTCTACAAATTTTCTCTGAGACTTATCCGGATTGTCCAATTCAAAAAATTGAACTGTTTCCAGACTTAGCTTGCTGTTGAAAGCGATGATGGAACCAAAAGCAGAAATTGGATCGGCATTCCAGGCCAGTTCCAATGCCTGACGCTGACTGGCAGCTTCAGCTAGTCCGCAAGGATTGTTGTGCTTTACAACTGAACAAGCCGTTCCATGACTGCCTTTGATGGCTTCCAAAGCACCATTGATATCTAGGATATTATTGAAAGAAAGCTCTTTTCCGTTGAGCACATTCATGTCGAATAACGTCGGGCTCTCCGTTTTTTCGCGATAGAAATCCGCTTTTTGGTG
Source organism: Saprospira sp. (assembly GCA_044372845.1). Taxonomy (GTDB): domain Bacteria; phylum Bacteroidota; class Bacteroidia; order Chitinophagales; family Saprospiraceae; genus Saprospira. The sequence continues at coordinate 7,800 of JBILRD010000006.1, forward strand.
GCTGTTTTCTCCGTATCTCAATCCCAATCCCTGGTCAAAACTCAATCTCAGCGATTTTTTTCCTAATTCTTTGTCCATGGCAACGGCAATCATCGCATCATAATCTGCTGTATGATTGAAAGCTTTTGCCATCAGATGCTGACGGAAAGCATAGCTCAAAGCGCCATTGTTTTCTTTCAATTCCTCGATAAGTTGTTTGTAATCCGTTGGATCAACGACTACGGCAACATACTTGAAGTTTTTGGCAGCAGCACGCACCATGGTTGGTCCGCCAATATCGATATTTTCAATCAGTGTGTCAAAATCTGCACCCTGATCCATCACTTTTTTGAATGGATACAAATTACAAACTACCAAATCGATGGGCGCGATATTCAAAGCCTCTGCTTCGGCGGCATCTCTTTCACGATCAAACAATATAGCGGATTCGATATTAAAGGAAATCGTTTTCATACGACCTCCAAAAGCTTCAGGATTGCCGGTTACCGTTGAAATTTCGGTCGTTTCGATTCCTGCGGCATCCAATTGTTTGCGGGTACCACCTGTCGAGATGATTTCACAATTTACTGACAATAAAGCTTCGGCCAATTCCTGAATTCCGGTTTTATCTGAAACACTTAATAAAGCACGGCGGATGGGTATTAGTTTTTCCATGAATAATAAAAATTTTATAATTAAACTGTCACTCCTTTCAGTGCAGCAATATGTTCTACAATATTTCTAAAAATAATCAGCCCTGTTCCCTCTTCTGAAATATTTGGGTTTTGGCGCTTCATCTGTCCCCAGTTTGGATGGTTGTACAAACTCAAAAAAGCTTCGGGATGAGGCATCAAACCAAAAACCTGTCCTGTTGGGTCGCACAATCCTGCGCAACTCATTTCAGCACCATTAGGATTATGGGGATACTCTGTAGCCAGACTTCCGTCCGCCATACAATAACTCAGGCAATTGAGTGATTTGGTTCTGACAATCTGACGCATGGTTTCGTTTCCAAAAACCAGTTTGCCTTCACCGTGACGAACAGGAACAGGAAAAATATCCAGTCCTTTCAAAAATGGTGTATTGGACGACGCATTTACTTTACAATAAACCCATCTGTCTTCATATTTTGCGGAATCGTTGTGAGCGAGTGTCGCCTGTTGTTCGAAATACAGATTTGTATTTGGAAGCAGACCTAATCTGACCAACATCTGAAATCCATTACAGATGCCCATTACAAAATTACCTTTGTTAATAAAAATTTTGATTTCATCCAACAAGGTTTTACCGTTTGGCAGTTTTTTGTACCTGATTTTATTGGCCATTACTTTTCCGGACGAAAGATCATCCCCAAAAGAAAAACCGCCAGGAAAATGAAGAATATCATAGTCGTGAATAGAGTGTCCTTTGATCAGCACATTGTTGAAATGTACAATGTCAGCGGATGCTCCAGCCATTCTATAGGCGGCGGCTGTTTCCTCTTCACAATTGATACCAAAACCGGTTAGAACTAAAGCTTTTACCATAATATATTGTCAGAAATTAGTAGTGCAAAAAAAGAATTACCGATTTAATAACTTAATCCGGCAGACCATGCTTTTTGCAATGCTTCTACTTTTGTTTGAATTAAAATTTGATTTTGATAACTGATTGTCAACTGATTATTTTTAGATACCTGTCCAATTTCATAAGCTCTGTTTCCAAGAATGGCTTCGAAAGCGGCTTTATTCTCTGGTTTTACTGTGACAACAAATCTTGAATGAGATTCTGCAAAAAGCAAAGCCTCCTTGCTCAGCTCCTCAGAAATAGCGTCCAAATTGATATTAGCGCCCAATCCGGCACCAAAAGCAGATTCTGCCAGAGCAACTGCCAATCCGCCGTCAGATAAATCGTGGCTCGATTCAATCAGTCCCTGTTGGTTGGCTTCCATCACTTTCAGATAAAGCTCTTTTGCGGCTTCTTTTCTGACTTTTGGAACATTGGCGCCAAGATGTCCAAGCATTTGATAAAATTCTGAAGCACCCAATTCGTTGTATGTTTCACCCAATTGGTAGACTAGATCTCCAGCTGCTTTGAATTCTGAAGTGATCGTTTTACGAACATCTTCAATTTTTGCGGTCATGGAGTAGAGAATCGTCGGCGGAACGGAAATTTTCTGTCCGTCAGCTTTGAAATCATTCTTCATACTATCCTTGCCCGAAGTCAGAGGAATATCAAAATAAGTCGCAATATCAAAAAGTGCCTCACAGATTTGCATCAATTTTGCCAGTTTCTGTTTACCATCAGGATTGGAGATTTCATCATAAACTGAATCAGGAACGCAGAAATTGTCATTTACTGACCAGAAGATTCCATCGCCCGATTCGGTGTTTGGCAAACGACCACCAACAGAAATAATTTGTCTGACAGCTTCATCAAAAGCTCCGGCCGACATTTCATAAGCGTCGATATCGCCATATCGAGGTAAAATACCATTAGAAATGGCCAGCCCTTCATAACTGTCGAATGAAAAACGCATGACACCAGCATCCTGGGGTGCTTTTCCGTTTGGACCCATCAATGGTTTTACGATGGTTTTTCCTTTTACTTCGTGGTCGTATTGACGGATGATATGTTCGCGAGAGCAGATGTTCAGGCTGCTCATCAGTTTTAATAAGGTTTCGCTGTAATTTTCCTGAGGAGTAATATTTGGTTCTTTCAAATCAAGCGCATCCCATTCGGCATACATGATTTTTTGAGGAACTCCTTCATGTAAAAAGTGCATATTGATATAGGCTACTTTTTCCTCCTCATAGCGGATATCGAGGTACCCAGAATCTGTAAATAATCCGATGTCAGATAGTTCCACTTCCATCAATTTTGCCAGATCGAAAAGTTCTTCAAGGTTATGAGTTTCAACCACCAGTGACATACGTTCCTGGGATTCTGAAACAAAGATTTCCCAAGGTCGCAAACCGGCATATTTCAACGGCACTTTATCCAGATGAATAATAGCACCCCCCGGAATCTGAGCCAACTCGCCTATCGAGGAAGACAAACCGCCGGCACCATTATCTGTACTGGTTTTGATCAAGCCTTTTTGACAGGCTATCAACATAAAATCATAGACTCTTTTTTGAGTAATCGGACTACCGATTTGAACTGCAGACATAGGAGAATGCTCGTCGATTTCGATGGAGGAGAAAGTGGCCCCGTGAATACCGTCTTTACCCACTCTTCCACCTGCCATGATAATATGATCACCGGCGTCAATGGGTTTTTCCCAACTATTTTTTCCATTGAAATCATAAGGCAGTACACCGCCTGTACCGCAATAAACCAGTGGTTTTCCACTGAAACGCTCATCAAAAACGATAGCTCCGTTGACTGTTGGAACTCCCGATTTGTTACCACCAGCTTCGATACCGGCAACGACGCCATCCATAATTTGACGAGGATGTAATTGTCCGGTTAATAATGGCTTTTTATAATTTGGCGGACCAAAACAAAGTACATTGGTATTGAATAATAATTTTGCTCCTCCGATCCCAGTTCCTAATGGGTCACGATTATTTCCCAGAATTCCGGTAATCGCTCCACCGTAAGGATCCAAAGCGGAAGGGGAGTTGTGTGTTTCCACTTTCCAGACAAATAATTTGTCCTTTGTCGCTTTTACCACTCCGGCATTATCAGAAAAAACTTTTACCAGCCAGTCATTTCCTTTTGATTGAAGACTTTCTGCTACTTTATCGGTAGTTCCTTTAATATAAGTTTTAAAAATTGACTTGATGGTTTTTTGTTCGCCTTTTTCTTTGTTGTCATAATGAACAATGGCGTTAAACTCTTTGTGTTTGCAATGTTCTGACCATGTTTGAGCAAATACTTCCAGTTCACAATCCGTTGGTTGCATTTCCAATCCCAATTCCTGACGCTTGGCCCTGATTTCCGGATCCAGATAATGATTGCGAACCACCTGCATTTCTTCCAGATTCAAAGCCAGTACTTTGGTTTTTGACAGATGAATCAATTCCTCGTCCGTCAGATTTTCGAGTTGAATGTATTCTACGGTATTGTCAATTGTCAAACGAACTTCTGGAACATAATATTTGAGCGTGATTTTATTTGTTTCACTATCGGCAAATCCATAAGAAAAATGATTGATGAGTGGATTACCCAACAATCTTTTGGAGACCGTTTTAAGTTGTTCCTCTGTCAACTTATTTTCAAAGAAATAAATATACTGAGAGAAGATGTGCTGCGTATTGACATCCAGATCCAGGTTAAAGAAGTCCGCCATGGCCATTTGCGCAGAAATACCCTCATCATCCGTTACACCAGGAAGTTGAGCAACTGCTACGGCACAAGCAAATTCTGTAGGTTCCAGATAAGCATTCACCAAAGCTTCATCAGTAATTTTGTCTCTAATGCAGCCTTCAGCAAATTCCTGCAATTGTTCCAAACTCAGAGGGAAATTAACAGAAAACAACTGAGCGGTTTTCACCTTACCAGTATTGATTCCTAGTTGTTGCTGAGCATTGTATTTAATGCTTTCGCCTTTTGAATCTCTGATTCCTTCTTTGAAATATCTTTGAATCGTGTTCATAGTAAAAGGTCCTGATTACTTTAAATTGTCCTGTTGCAATCAGGTAATTAAAATTGAATTATGTAATATTTTTCATTCAAAAACAAAAGACCGCCGTGCTGGGCAGTCTTTTTCATATTTAGTATTCGTAGTTTAATTGCACAGTCCCGCATTCGATTTTGATATCCGAACTTTCCGTGATATATCCCGCTTTTCGGGCTTTGTATCCAGCACTTTCTGCAATCCTTAAAAGTTCTTCCACTTCATTTTCTTCAACTACCAGGAGCATTCCATTGCCCATATTCCAGTATAAGTAAGCATCTTCAGATGAAATGTTACCAACTTCCATCACTTTTTGCATCAGCTCCAGGGGTTCAAACAGATTGTTCAGTACTGCGCCGCAATTGGTTGTTTTCAGAACTCTGCGGAAATTATCAGCAATACCACCGCCGGTAATATGTGCGGCGCCTTTAGGAATAATATCGCTGGCTATAATTTTGCTGATCAATGGGCAGTAAATCAAAGAAGGTGTTAATAAAGCTTCTCCCCAGGTTTTTGACTCGTCGTATTTTTCATTGTGCCAGTTGTCTCCAAAAACGGCCTGCATGGTTCTTCTCAGCAAAGAGTAACCATTGGATCTAAATCCGCGGCTTCTTAGAGAGATGACCGCTTGACCAGGTTTTACTCCGCTTCCGTCTATTGGTTTTTCCATGTTTTGAGGAAGCGTACCAATGGCGGTGGAACACCAGTTAAAGTGCATTTTATTGCCAAAACCACCAATACGATTGCCCAGCTCTGCAATTTCTCCGCCGGTAATACTCATGCCGGCAAAATTACATGCGCTAGCCAAGCCTTCCATTAGTTGATTGATTATCGATCTGTCCAGCTTATCTACATCGATAATATTGGAAATGCTCGTTGGTTCAAAACCTGCAGTAGCAAGATCGTCTGCCACCATAGCTACCAAATCATATCCGAGGGTGTTGTAGATGCCTGTTCTCTCTGTTAACTCTATTTTCGTTCCGATACCATCTGATCCAATTCCAATTCGCTGGTCACCAAAAATCAGCATATTGGAAAAAACACCGTCCACTTTCAGGGCAATGGCCCCTGCTTTATCCTGACGATTTTTAAAAGTTGTTTTTGCCCAATCAAAGGCATCTTTAGAACATAGGTTTCCCAAGTCAATATCTAAACCACTTTGTTTTTGATTGGACATAAAATATGGTGTTTTTTAGTTGAAAAGTAGAACAGATGGGCGTTTTAGGGTCTTAACTGCTTTTCAGTAAAAAGTACAGCTTTCGACTAAAACAAGGCGCAAAAGTAGATACTTTTTAGTTGTTTTTAAAACTATCAAAAAGAAACTTTAAGAAAAATATTTAAGATTCTGCATTTCAGTTCTCGATTAAGAAAATACTTCTTAAATTTGCCTGCAATTTTTTCAGAAGCAACACAAACAATTATACCATATGAGAAAATTGCAGAAAACGGGCTTAACATTTGATGATATCTTGCTCGTCCCAGCATATTCTGAAGTACTTCCTCACGAAATTGACTTAAGTACTCAACTTACAAAAAAAATCAAGTTAAACATTCCTTTGGTCAGTGCCGCGATGGATACTGTTACTGAATCTGAAATGGCTATTGCAATGGCCAGACAAGGAGGAATCGGTATTATTCACAAGAATATGACCATTGAAGAACAGGGAGAAGAAGTTGACAGAGTGAAGCGTTCACAAAATTTTGTCATAACAAATCCTTTTTTCCTGACTCCAGAACATTTTGTTCATGAAGCAGATACGCTCATGAATAAATATAAAATTTCAGGTGTTCCTATTTGTGACAATGATGGAAAACTGGTAGGAATTTTAACCAATCGCGACCTTCGTTTTGAAATTGACTATAACCAAAAAATTGGTTCGGTGATGACCAAAGATAATCTGGTGACAGCTCCGATGGGAACTACACTGGAAGAATCCAAGGCTATTTTAAGAAAACATCGCGTTGAAAAATTGCCTCTTATTGATCAGAATGGTTGTCTCAGAGGTTTAATCACCATTAAGGACATTGAAAAATCTGAGAGATATCCAGATGCCGCCAAAGACGAAAAGGGTCGATTACTGGTTGGCGCTGCTGTTGGAACTTCCAATGATACCATGGAACGAATTGATCGCTTGGTAAAATCTGCGGTCGATGTAGTGATTGTAGACACGGCTCACGGACATTCCGTCAAAGTACTTGAGATGATCAGTACCATCAAACAAAAATATCCTGAATTGCAGGTAATTGGTGGAAACGTAGCAACCGGAGCAGCCACGGAAGCTTTGATTAAAGCCGGAGCTGATGCTGTGAAAGTTGGTATCGGACCAGGTTCTATTTGTACTACCCGCATCGTGGCCGGCGTCGGTGTTCCTCAAATAACTGCTATTTATGATTGTGCCGAAGCTGCTAAACCTTATGGCGTGCCAGTGATTGCAGACGGAGGTATCAAATATTCCGGTGACCTGATCAAAGCGCTGGGCGTCGGTGCCAGTATCTGCATGATGGGAAGTATATTTGCGGGTTGTGAAGAAAGTCCGGGCGCAGTAGAACTCTATCAAGGTCGTAAATTCAAAGTGTATCGCGGAATGGGTTCTATCACTGCGATGGAAAGAGGTAGCAAAGACCGATATTTTCAGCATGATGCCAAAAAACTGGTTCCGGAAGGTGTCGAAGGGCGTGTTGCTTACAAAGGTTACGTTGAAGATACTGTTTTTCAACTGATTGGAGGCATCAGACAGGGTATGGGTTACTGCGGCGCTGCTAATATTTCTACCCTGCATGAAACGGCACAATTTGTTCAGATTACCAATGCAGGACTTCGAGAGAGTCATCCGCATACCATTCAAATTACAAAAGAGGCTCCAAATTACAGTGTGGAGTAAGTTATAGAATTTTTGAAAATTAAATAATATGCATGAACTAATCCTGGTTGTTGACTTTGGCGCTCAATACAATCAACTTATTGCCAGAAGAGTACGCGAAGCAAATGTTTATTGCGAAGTAGTACATTGCAGTATCAGCCCTGCCGAAATAAAAGCTAAAAATCCAAAAGGAATCATCTTTAGTGGTGGTCCAAGTGTGGTGTATGAAGAGAATGCTCCGACCATCGACAAAGGAGTTTTTGAACTGGGAATTCCTATTCTGGGCATTTGTTATGGCGCTCAATTGATTGTTCACTTGACAGGGGGACGAGTAGAAGCTGCCGTTCAAAGAGAATATGGAAAAAAAGACTTGATGGTAAAACCACATGCCATTTTTTCTCATGTACCCGCTCAAACAACCTGCTGGATGAGTCATACTTATCAGGCAGCTGAAATGCCGGCGGGCTATGATGTCATCGCCAGTACAGACCATTGTCCCGTTGCTGCTTTTGCGAACGATGTCAAGAAAATTTACGGTTTTCAATATCATCCTGAGGTGATGCATACACCTGAAGGAACCAAAATGCTAAGAAATTTCCTTTATGAAATCTGTGTTTGCCGTGGTGACTGGAAAATGAGTAATTTTGTGGAAGAATCTATAAAATCGCTCAGAGCAGAAATTGGTGATAGAAAAGTACTCTGTGCACTTTCAGGTGGAGTAGATTCATCAGTTGCTGCAATGTTGATTCATAAAGCCGTTGGTAAACAACTGATTTGCGTTTTTGTAGATAACGGATTACTTCGAAAAGATGAAGCCAAAATGGTGGAGGAGGTTTTCGGAAAACAGTTTGACCTGAATCTGATTGCTGTTGATGCTTCCAAACAATTTTTAGATAAACTGGCGGGCGTAACGGAACCGGAAGCTAAAAGAAAGGCTATAGGTGAAACTTTTATCCGTGTTTTTGAACAGGAATCAAAAAAACTAGGCAATATAGAATTGTTGGTTCAAGGAACTATTTATCCGGATGTCATCGAAAGCGGCGGACAACATGCTGCCGTGATTAAGAGCCACCATAATGTCGGTGGGTTGCCGGACAATATGACTTTTACAGGATTGATTGAACCACTGAGAAATCTTTTCAAAGACGAGGTTAGAGAGGTCGGCCGCGAACTAGGTTTACCATCCTATGTAGTGGATCGTCAACCTTTTCCAGGTCCCGGATTGGGAATTCGCGTCATCGGTGAAGTTACTGAAGACAAGTTGGAAATTTTGCGTGAGGCTGATTTTGTGTACAGAGATGAGATTGCCAAAAACGGACTTGATAAAGAAATCTGGCAATACTTTGCCGTGATGACAGGCATCAGAACAGTTGGTGTGATGGGTGATGAACGCACTTACAGCTATACTATCGGATTGCGTGCCGTGACCAGCGTCGACGGAATGACTGCAGACTGGGCCAGAATTCCATTGGATGTACTGGAGAAAATTTCCAATCGAATTGTTAACGAGGTAAAACATGTCAACAGAATTGTTTACGATATTACCTCCAAGCCACCTGCAACTATTGAGTGGGAGTAGGGGTTTTTTATGAGGATTTAGGTTTAATTCTCCAGAATCTTGGGTATAGTTGTATAAAAAACTATATCTTAAATGTTAGTAATAATCTACTCTACTTTTAACTGTTTTTCAACATATCCACCATCAAAACCAAATATGAAGTAATAAAAAAATTACTGTGTAATTTGTTGTTGTCTTTCATGGAGAGAAGTAACTAGAAATTGTTTGTTTAAAATAAACAAGTTTTACAAATACTAAAAAGATTAAAATACTGGTAATGTACTTTTCCTTATACAGTAAAACTATATTTAAACCATACTTATGATTGAAAGAAATGTAAATCTTTCATAAAACAAATTGCTTATAC
>JBILRD010000213.1:0-4649 GCA_044372845.1 Saprospira sp.
CTGATGAAAATTCTCAGGGGCCAAGTTGGTTTCAACTTTTCAAAAATTATGAGAATGCTGTAAAAAAAATAGGTGGAACGACTTTGTATAATGATGGTGACGCTACCGCTAATTTTTATTTAAAAAAGGATAGATTTGAAATCTATCTAAACTTATACCTCTCTGGTGGAAATGCAGATGATATTTCGGAATACTTACTTACAGTAATTGAAGTTGAAGCTATGAAGCAAGAAGTTACTGCTACTGATATTTTCAAAAATCTCGAGAAAGATGGTTTTATGACTGTTGATATTCAGTTTGAAACAGGAAAATCAACCATCAAAGCAGAATCATTTCCTATAATTGAAGCAATTGTAGAAATGATGAAAAATAACAGTACATTATCCCTAAGTGTTGAAGGCCATACTGATAATGTTGGTGATGCAACTTCTAACTTGACACTGTCTCAGAATAGAGCCCAAGCGGTAACAAATGCTATTGTTTCCAAAGGTATCGATAAAAGCAGATTGAGCAGCAAGGGATTCGGAGCGTCAAACCCATTAGCAGATAACAGAACGGAGGAAGGCAGAACAAAAAACAGAAGAGTTGAACTGGTAAAGAAATAGTCAACCGCCAAAATTTTCAAAGAAATTAAGGATAGCAGGTATACTGTTATCCTTTTTTATTAGTTTTAAAACAAAATTATTTTTCAATTTGATGCTATCAGCTACATGGCCAAAAAACCAAAATATTACGTTGTCTGGCAGGGTAAAAAAACCGGAATATTTGACAGTTGGACGGAATGTCAGCTTCAAATACATGGGGTAGAAGGGGCCAAATACAAATCATTCGAATCTAAAGCCGAAGCCGAAATAGCTTTTAAAGGCAAACCAAGTGATTACATACAAAAATCAACTCCAAAGACAAAAGAAAAAATAGCTTCCATTCAAACTGCTAAAAATATTATTGCTGATAGTATTTCTGTAGATGCTGCCTGTAGCGGCAATCCTGGATTGATGGAATACCAGGGGGTTGATACTGTAACCAAAGAAAGAATTTTTCACCAAGGTCCCTTTCCTCTGGGTACCAACAATATCGGAGAATTTTTGGCTATTGTTCATGCACTGGCGCTGTTTAAAAAACATGGGCTAACCAAAAAGCCCATCTACTCTGATTCCATGACAGCTATCGGATGGATAAAAAAGAAAAAAGCAAAGACCAATCTGGTCCAGAATGCCAAAACAGCAGCATTGTACGAGCTCATTGAAAGAGCAGAAAACTGGCTGGAACAAAACAGCTTTCAAAATCCTATTTTGAAATGGGATACAGAGAACTGGGGAGAGATTCCGGCAGATTTTGGTCGGAAGTGAGATGCGAAATTTATTTAATTAAACAGCGCCTGAAAAGCAGCCCAGCCTGCATTGGGTTTTAAAGTAGTAGAACAACCCAGATTGCCAGCATCTGTATTGATGTTTTGAACACGATTTCCCGGATCAGGGTGTGTAGAAAGAAAAGCCGGTACTCTGCCGGATTGTCCCTGACTGATCAACTTTTGAAAGAAGGCGCCAGCTCCGTTAGAGGCGTATTCCGTATCGCAAAGATATTCAACAGAATGATCATCGGCATCTGTTTCATGCCCTCGGCTAAAGCTTAAAGTAGTTAATCCCGCCGCTATCTGAGCTATTATCCCAGGATCATCACCAGCAAGAACTGACATGAGCAATTGGATTCCATAGGTGCTTGTCATCTGTTGAGTAGAATGTCGTCGATCGGCATGGGCTATTTCATGACCTAAAACACCCGCAAGATGATCTGCTTCATCCAAAAATTTTATAATTCCTGTGTAGACGTATATGTATCCCCCTGGTGCACAAAAAGCATTAAGTGTACTGTCATTTTTAATGATATATAACTCCCAGTTAAAATCGTTTTTATGTTTTATTTTATCTGATTTTAAAATTTCATCCCTCATGGCATAGAGGTAATTGTATTTCGCTTCATTGCCAATATAGGGCAAGACTGGGTACTGACTTGGATTGGAATCAATCTGATGTCTGAGTTGAAGACCTAATTGCTTGTCATCTTCAATGCTGAAAATATTGATGTTTGTATCTTTCTTACAGGTTCCACCTACCAGAATAAAGAACCCCAAAATTAAAGCAAAAAAAATAGTTTTTTTCATAACAGAATCTATTAACTACTTTAAAAAACGCTGAAATACCTGGTTTATTTTCTTTTCAGTACTTTCCTTACAGCTTCAACGACATTGATTGGATCTAATCCGTATTTGGTCATCAACTGAGGCACTTCCCCACTTTCACCAAAAGTATCATTAACGGCAACCATTTCCATAGCAGTTGGCAACTTACGAGCCAATAAACCGGCAATACTTTCGCCCAATCCGCCGATAAAATTATGTTCTTCAGCCGTTACAACTGCTCTGGTTTTTGCTACGGATGCCAACACTGCCTCTTCGTCCAAAGGTTTGATCGTGTGAATATTAATCAACTCCACACTGATTCCTTCAGCTGCCAGCGTTTTAGCCGCCTCAACAGCATTCCAAACCAGGTGACCCGTTGCAAAAATAGTAACATCTGTTCCTTCGCTCATTTTCAATGCCTTGCCAATCTCAAAAGGAAGATTCTCTGTAAACATTGGCCATGATGGACGACCGAAACGAAGATATACAGGTCCTTCATAATCTGCAATAGCAATAGTTGCCATTTTGGTCTGATGGTAATCACATGGATTGATGACCGTCATTCCGGGTAGCATTTTCATCAATCCCAAATCCTCCAGAATTTGATGGGTAGCACCATCCTCTCCCAAGGTCAATCCGGCATGTGAAGCACAGATTTTTACATTTTTTTCAGAGTATGCAATGGATTGTCTGATCTGATCATAAACCCTGCCTGTCGAAAAGTTGGCAAAGGTCCCTGTATAAGGAATTTTACCCGCTGTTGCCAATCCGGCAGCGATGCCCATCATGTTGGCTTCGGCAATTCCTGTTTGGAAAAAGCGTTCAGGAAAAGCCTCGATAAATTTTTCCATTTTCAAAGAACCAATAAGGTCTGCACAGAGTGCTACTACTTGATCATTGGATTTGGCAACTTCAAAAAGACCATCACCAAAACCGTCACGAGTTGCTTTTTTGCCAATGCTGACTATTTTATCTAACATGATAGAGGAATTTATAGGTAGAATGTTTAATTTAAAAATTGATAATTGGATGGACTAATAATCTCCAAGTGTTTCTTCCAGCTGCGCCAATGCTTTTTCTGTCAATTGATCATTTGGTGCTTTGCCATGCCACTCATGCGTACCGGCCATGAAATCTACGCCGTAACCCATATCCGTTTTCATCAAGATGACAACAGGTTTAGTGGCTCCGGTTTTGGATTTAGCCTGAGCAAAACTGTTCAAAACAGATTCAATATCATTGCCTTTTTCGTTGTGAAGAACTTCCCAACCAAAGCTTTTCCATTTGCCTTCAAGATCTCCCAAACTCAAAACCTTGTCATTAGGACCATCAATTTGCTGACCGTTCCAGTCGACAGTAACAACTAGATTATCAACTTTATGATGCGCAGCAAACATAGCGGCCTCCCAAATCTGACCTTCCTGCAATTCACCATCGCCCGTCAATACATAAACCAGCGCATTATCTTTTTCCAGTTTTTTAGCAAGAGCAATACCGATTGCAACTGACATCCCCTGTCCTAATGAACCGCTGGCGATTCTCACACCTGGCAGATGATCATGCGTGGTTGGGTGACCTTGCAAACGAGAGTTCAAACGGCGGAAAGTAGCTAATTCAGCCACAGGAAAAAATCCGGAACGAGCCATCACGCTGTACCAAACCGGAGAAATATGTCCATTGGAAAGAATGAAAACGTCTTCATTTTTTCCGCTCATTTCAAAATTGGTGCTGTAATTCATTATGCCGCCTTGATACAAAGCAGTAAAGAATTCCACACAACCTAATGAGCCACCGGGGTGACCACTTTGAGGCGCATGAACCATTCTGATGATATCGCGACGAACTTGAGAAGCGAATTTTTTTAGCTGTTGGATGTCTTTCATAATATATGTTAGCTGGGCTATGAAAAAGATTTATATTAGATGATGTTTAATTGTTTGACTCTTCCACCTTTACTTCCGGTTTCATCTGCGGGAAGAACAATACTTCCTGAATGGTTGTCTGATCGGTCATCAACATGGTCAATCGGTCGATTCCGATACCCAATCCTGAAGATGGCGGCATGCCAAATTCCAATGCCCTCAAGAAATCCTCATCCATCGACATAGCCTCGTCATCACCGCGTTCTGCCAGGCGAAGTTGCTCAACAAATCTCGCTCTCTGGTCGATTGGATCGTTCAACTCGGTATAAGCATTGGCAATTTCCTTGCCCATGACAAATAATTCAAAACGTTCTACCAAACCTTCTTTGCTGCGATGTTTTTTAGCAAGTGGTGTCATCTCGATCGGATAATCCGTGATGAAAGTCGGCTGAATCAGATGTTGTTCTGTTGTTTCGCCAAAAATCTCGTCAATCAGTTTTCCGCGACCCATACTTGGATCCACTTCGATGCCCAGGTTTTTACAAAGGTTGCGAAGCGCTTCTTCGTCCATATTGCTGACATCATGACCGCTATGTTTTTTGATAGCG
>JBILRD010000214.1:0-4629 GCA_044372845.1 Saprospira sp.
ATGGAAGGATTTGAAATTGGTAAAAATGCCTTTAGTCTTATTCTGATATTTTGAGTCCAACTGTGCAAATGATAAACCACCGCCAGTTCTCTGTCTTTTTGGTCGGGGTAATGTACCGCACCCAATAAGGTCAAAAAAGAAATAGCGTACTTTTCATCCATCTTCAGAAAATTTATGACAGAGTGAATCATTTTTGGATCTATCTCTAAACTGAGCATGGCATAAGTCTCCTCTGTTTGCAAAATTGCATCTGGAAAATGTTCAATAAGATATTGAACTATGTTGCTATTGATTTCCTGAGTCATCACTTATTTTAATATTGTAAGATGTCATCAATGCACGATACTGCTCATCATATCTTCTTCTGATAGATTCGTGCTGGACCAATTTTTGAATATTCATTATTCCATCGATAATCTGCTCAGGTCTAGGTGGGCAACCCGGAACATAAACGTCCACAGGGATAATTCTATCAATACCTTGAAGAACACTGTAGGTATCAAAAATTCCTCCGGAGGAAGCACAGGCTCCTACAGATAGAACCCATCTAGGTTCGGCCATTTGTTCATAAACCTGCTTGAGAATAGGTCCTAATTTTTTGGCAATTGTTCCAGCAACAATTAGTAAATCTGCCTGACGTGGTGAGAATGACATTCTTTCCATTCCAAATCTTGACAAATCATAATTACTACCCATCGTAGCCATAAATTCAATTCCACAACATGAAGTTGCAAAAGGCAGTGGCCAAAGGGAATTTGCCCTAGCCAATCCAACAGCTTTATCCAAAGTGGTCAATTGGTAGCCCTCGCCATTGATGACCATATCATTTATTTCTCCCATTCTAAAGCTCCTTTTTTAAGTACATAAAAAAATCCAATCAAAAAGAAACATGAAAACATTATAACTGCCAACAGACCTTCCAATTGTAGGTGATAAAAATTAACAGCGTATGGATAAAAGAAAATTACTTCAACATCAAATAAAACGAATAAAATAGCTGTTAGAAAATACTTAACAGAAACAGGGAATCTTGCGTTCCCCTGAGAGGGTAAACCACACTCGAAATTTGAGTCTTTAACTTCTGATTTTACTCTAGGACTCAATATATGAGTAAGTATTAAGGTTGTAGCTACAAATCCTACAGCTACAAAAATTTGTATTAGTAATGGAAAATAGTTAATATTTTGAATTTGGTCATTCATAAAAGACTGATATCTAAATAACTAAATAAAAAACTTGTCAAATGTTAGGTAGAATGTATATTTTACCCTTCAAATGTTAACAAAATTAAATTTTATGAAACTAATAAAATAACTTTTATTAAAGTATTTATAAAAATTATTACGGTAACAATCGAAATTATTTTTTGCTCTATTAAAACAAAAAAACCTGCCTCCAAGACAGAAGCAGGTTTAAACATAACAATATTGTAGAATTACAACTGAGCTAGCAATTCTGCTTTTTTCTTATCGAATTCTTCCTGAGTCAAAATACCCATTTCTTTTAGCTCTCCAAGTTCTTTCAAGCTCTTCATAATTTCATCTCTTGAAAGTTTTGGAGCAGGGCTGTTCTGTTGGTTATTGGTTTGATTATTTCCCTGACCGGCCATATTTTGCATCATCTGATTCATCATCATTTGTTGCATGAACATTTGCTGTTGATTGTTTTGAAAATTCATTGGATTCATACCATGTTTGGCAGATTCCTCCAGGGCATTCATGTTAGCAAAACGCTCCAACTTGTTCATATTTTGATCACTCGTAAGATTCATTTTGGTCATTTCATTCAAATGAGCTTCAATTTCTGGCGGGAAGGATACCGAAGAGATCTGAAATTTGGTCAATTCCAATCCAAAAATGTCAAAATCCTTTTGCAACTGAGGAGTAATTGCATCTCCCAGGCCAGAGACATTGGAATAAATTTGAAAAGCCGATAAACCACTATTCATAACCGCTTCTCCAAATTTTGGCGCTATCAATCCCCTTAAAGTTTCTTCCAACTCGTTGACATACATTTTATTTTTGGTGCCTGCATATTCCCTGAAAAATAATTTTGGATCTTTTACTCTTAAAAAATAAACCCCATAAGCTCTTAATTGAATTCTTCCAGCCTCTGGGTCATTGACAAAAATAGGATTAGGCGTTCCCCATTTCAAATTGGTAAATTGTCTGCTGCTTACAAAATACACATCACATTTAAAAGGAGAATTAAATCCATGTTTCCATGATTTCAGCGTCGTCAGAACAGGCATGTTTTCAGTAACCAACTGGTGGCGACCCGGCAAATAAACATCTGCTAATTGACCTTCATTCAGAAACAAAGCCATTTGTGACTCTCTAACGGTCAATTGGGCACCATATTTTATATTAGAATCTTTGTCTGGGAATTGCCATAAAACAACATCATTACTATCTTCTTTCCATTCAATGACTTCTATAAGTTCATTTTTAATAAAACCAAACATAAATTATACTTTTTAATGTTATGTAAATTGTTGATAATAAAATCAAAAGCTATACTTTTCTAAAGATAAAAATAAATATATACAGCTTTAAATTATTCAAATAATTTTTTCATCTCTATCAGATCCTCCAGACTTGTTCCTGAACCACCACATACAATGATTACCACATTCTGACAATCATATAGCAAGGGTTCATTCATTGGTAAAACTGATAGAGCTGCTCCGCATGCCGGTTCAACCAAAATATTCTGCTCATCCAAAAAATCAAAACAAGCATTTATTGCATCCTGATCACTACATTGATGAGAAACAACCCGCTCATTTTGTGAATAAACCCATGCTTGATCAGCTATTTTCTTGGCTCCTAGACTAGTGGCAAGCGAATCGATGGATTCCAAAGTTACTTGTTCTCCCATCTCCATAGATTTTGCAAGGGAAGCTGTTCCAAAAGTTTCAACACATATAACTTTAGAGTGTTTCCAGCCAATTTTTTCGAGGCCTTCCATGACGCCACAAAATAATCCTCCACCACCTACTGACAGAATGATGGCATCTGGTTCTTCCATTTCTTGTGCCAGCTCTTCTATTATGCTAGCATGCCCCTCCCATATAACCGGATGATCAAATGGGTGAACATAAAATGCCTTCTCATCCTGACTGACTAATTCCGAAGCAAATTCATGTGCTTCATTCCAAACTTTACCTTTGACAATCAATCTTGCACCAAAATCAATAATTTTTTTTCGCATCGATTCTTTGGTACTTTCCGGCACTACTACTACTGCTTCAATTCCGAGCATTTTAGCACTGTAAGCTAGCGCTAATCCTGCATTCCCACCTGATGCTATAACAAATTTTGAAAAGCCATCCTCCACTAATTTTTGACATAACAAGCCTATTCCTCTGATCTTGAAAGAACCACTTGGCTGCCTACAATCCATCTTATAGTAGATATTTTTATTCAATAACTTACTGTATTTTGAAGATTGTATTAAAGGAGTAAACAGGTGCATGTTTTATTATAATTTTTGCCTTTCTAAATTTTTAGCCAAATAGATGTAAAAGCCAGAACAAAATGCAAAGAATGAAAGAATGGAAATTCCATAAATAATGACTGATATTAGTCCAACTTTATTGGGGTTTAAAAATGGGTATGGGAAATTTAAAAGACCCGTTGCCCCTAATATCATTACATAGATAAAATAGAGTATTGGGAATACCAGCCACGGTAAAACATAATTGTACTTTAATTCAGATTTAGAAACAAAAAACATCCAATATAATAAAATCAACAATGGGTTGAACTTGTGCAAAAGCTCCCCAACATACCATTGCAATCCTTGGGGATTCCAGACATTGATCAATAAAAGATGGTAAATAATACATACGATAGTGGCGTATGATAACAAAGCAGTCAAAACATCAGGCTTACTAAAAAACCTTCCAATTTTTTTATATCTGAATAGGGCTAGAGATAAAAATGAAAGCCAAAGCAACAGATTCGTATGAATGGTAAAAAAGGTAGAAAGTTTAATCGCCGTGTAAAAAGGAGCATCTGATGTGGCGAAACTAATGTAGAATTGCAACATCAAGGTAAGACTCAAAACCGCCAGAGCAAAAAACTCAAATATTGATTTTCTTTCCATCTTATTCTTTGTCAGTATAAGGTTTAACTTCAGTATCGTAGTTTATCTTCAAATTTTCATTTCCAACTTTGGTCACAACAAACTCGACTCTTCGATTAAGTTGTCGACCCTCCGTTGTCTGGTTATCGGCAACTGCTTTCTTTTCGCCAAACCCCTCATATTTCAATCTTTCTTTGGCTATTCCTTTATTGATAAGGTATTGGTAAACAGATTTAGCTCTGTTTTGAGATAAATCCAGATTATAATTATCATCCCCTCTGTCATCAGTATGTCCATGAATGGCTATCTCCATTTGAGGATATTCATTGAGTAAGTTGACCACCTCATCTAATTGTTGATTAGATTCGGGTAGCAAATCCCATTTTGCTGTTACAAAAAATACCCTGTCCAATTTAATAACTTCTCCTACTTTTATTTCAGGTTTAGGTTCTGGCTTATAATTTAATTCATGAAGGGCCAAATCATCCAAAAGATAATAGGCATTTTCATATTCACCGCCATTTGAAACTTTGTGAACCA
>JBILRD010000215.1:0-4604 GCA_044372845.1 Saprospira sp.
TTTTGTATGCTTCTGGAGGAATTAGTTTCTTATGGTCGCCTGCTGATTATCTGGGTTCGCCTTTTGCTCCAACTACAGTATTTGCTAATGCTCCAGCTGGTACATATACAATTGATGTAGCTATAACTGATACAAGAGGTTGTACTGCCACTGAAAAAGTAACAGTGACTGTCGAAGAAACAACAAGAATCAGAGTGGTTGATTTATTCACACCAAATGGTGATGGTGTCAATGATACCTGGTTGATAGAATTCTTAGATAATATCGGAGCTTACAAACTTCAAGTGTTTAGCCGCGGTGGTTTGGAAGTCTTCTATTCTGAAAATTACACAAGTAATTGGGACGGTACTACAAAATCTGGTAAAAAATTACCTGATGGAACTTACTACTATATTATCAAAACTGATAGTCAGGAGTTTAAAGGTGCCGTAACCATTAAAAGGTAAATCCTGGTTGGATTTCAGAATTATTATTTTCTAATTTTCAATATTCAAGAATATGAAATTGCTCAAAAATATCTTCTTTTTATCATTGGCAGTATTATCAATTCAGACCAATGCACAACAATTGCCTGTAATCAGTCAATATCTTTATAATCCTTATTTATATAATCCAGCCAGAACTGGAGATGGAGAGTTAGGTTCCATCAATCTGAATTTTAAACGTCAGTGGACCTCTATGCCATATGCTCCGATAACAGGAATGTTAAGCGTTGAATCCCCTATTAAAAATACAGATATGGGCGTTGGTGGTATGCTCTATTCAGATAGAACCCACATCATCAATAGAATTGGTGGAATGGGGTCTTATGCCTATCATATCCCTTTTAGCAAAGATTATTTACATAGCCTTTCAGCAGGTTTGTCATTAGGATTTATACACCAAAGCTTTGATTTTGAGGCTGCCGATGTTGAAAATCCAAATGATGTTCAATTATTGAATTCAAATGCCAGAGGAACTTCATTTGATTTTAGCTTAGGGTTGAATTATAGATGGAAAGACCTTCAAGCCGGTTTTTCCATGCTTCAAGGTTTAAACAATCAGATAAGGTTTTTATCCTCTTTTGGTCAGGAAGTCAAGTATATCAACTCCAGACATTTTATGCTGAATACCAGTTATGATTTCAGAGTTGGAAAGGAAAAGGAATTTTTGATTCGTCCAGTTGTAATGACAAGATTTATTCCATCATTACCTGTTCAAGTGGAAGTAAATGTGGTAGGAAATTGGAAAAGTTTGATTTGGGCCAGCTTGGGATATCGTTCCAGTAATTGGCAAACTGCAACTTCAGCTATTACTTCTTCTTTAGGTGTTGAATTGAATAAAAGAATCTTTATAGCTTATAATTTTGAAATTACTCCTAGCGCTTATTTGCTAAGTTCTTTGGGTACACAACATGAGCTGATGATGTCTTGCCGATTTGGTAAAAATGATGAGTTTATAACCATGAAAAAGCAATTGGCTGAATTGATCGAAACCAACAAAATGATGTTGAGTAAAATTGATTCTAATTCTACGGTAGTTAGAAAAGCTACAGATCGTCTCAATAAAAAACTATCAGAGCTGGAAACTACCACTAAAGAAGCCAATGAGGATTTGAAGAAGACGATTAATGAAAAAACAACTCAATTAAAAAAGCAACAAGATTCTCTTGATAGACATCGAAAGGAAATTGATGAATTGAGAGAGGAAATTAAAAAGAAACCATTGAAGTATAAAAAAATGGGTGAAATCAATTTCTCTAATGCTTCATCTGAATTATCAGCCATTGAAAAATCAAAAATAGATGCTTTTTCTGCTGAGCTTAAGAATATGCCGAATTCAATGATTTATCTTTATGGGAACGCAAGCACTGATGGCAATGCGGCTCAGAATATGGACTTGTCTTCCAAAAGATGTATCGCAGTTCGCAAATATTTGATTGAAAAAGGAGTTTCTGCCGATAAAATCACAGTTCTTCCTATGGGTCAGGAAAATACATTGTCAGGTACTAGTGCAGTTAGTGTAGCAGACAGAAGAGTCGATGTAGTTGTAATGGAAAAATAAAAAACTGAATAATTTTATACTAGAGGGCTTCCTAAATGGTTGCCCTCTTTTTTAATTTATCAACAATTCTGGTCTATATTCAAAATGCATGGTGTCATAATGATACCATTTGCCGCCCCAGATGAATCCATAGGTTTCAAAAATTTCTACAATCTCCAATGGAATTCTGTTTTTGTATTCAATAATTCTGCTTCCGTCACCTTCTTCCGTTTTAGTCGCCCATCTCCAATAATCTGAATACTCAACATTCAAATCGATGGTCATACCAAAACTATGCATACTCAATCGATTGGTACCGGCAATATTTCTCCAGTTGAAGGTTCCTCCAGGATTTTTTAAATATTGGTGTAGATGAGGCATTGTATCTAATCTGTTGGAGATGGCTTGCAGTCTTTGATGGATATCATTGACAGTGGTTACATCAAGTTTGATATTCAGTGATTTAGGCAACCAGATTATAGTAGTAAGTTTAGATTTGACTTCTTGTGGTGAATTTCCGTACATTTTTTTGAAAAAAGGTTCATAACGAACTCTTCCGGGATCCTGTTTTTGAGCTGGAATTTGAAATTTTTTATCCTTTGGATATTTCATACCCATCACCTGATCTTCCAAATCTGCTTCGTTGATCAACTGAGAAAATGTTTTGTCTTTTCTGAGATCATCGAAAGGCATTTTGCTGCCATCTTTCCAGATAATATGATTTTCTCTTACAGCTTTAAAATGTCCGGGGTAGGCTTTTAATAACTTTTGAATACCCTCCGGAATGTTGTCATAAGCAACCAAGGTTTTTTCTGTTTCATCAATAGTTTGATGCTGGCAACTGCTGAACAAACTGAGAAAACAGAGTGGAATGAAGAATAATTTTTTCATAATGATAAACTTGATAATCAAAATTAACAATAATCTTTCATGCTGAATTCATTTCTAATTTGATTCTTAAGATTTTAATTCTATACTTTTTGTATTTTTGACTTAGAAATTATGAATATCGATTTTTCAACATGGTGGAATAAATTTCCTCTGACCGACAGCCGACAGGTCAGATACCCGGATCAATGTATATTTTTTGCATTGAAGGGCAGAGCTTTGGATGGTCATCAGTTTGTTGAAGAATTATATCAAAAAGGTGTCAGACATTTTGTTCTTTCTCAGTCAATCGAGCAAAATAATTTTCCGGAAGCCAGCTTTTATCTCGTTGAAAATACGCTTTCTTCTTTGCAGGAATGGGCAAAATGGCATCGAAGTCAATTTAAACTTCCAGTTTTGGCGATAACAGGAAGTAACGGAAAGACTATTATCAAGGAATGGCTTTATCAGCTTTTACATCGTGATTTTTATATCGTTAAAAGTCCAAAAAGCTATAATTCTCAACTTGGAGTGGCGTTGTCCATCCTTCAAATTCAGCAGGAACATCAACTCGGAATTTTCGAAGCAGGAATTTCTCAAAAAGGGGAGATGTCAAGGCTTGAAAGCATAATTCAGCCCCAAATCGGAATTTTTACCAATATTGGTTCAGCTCACGACGAAGGTTTTGATTCTACTCTTGAAAAGATTGAAGAAAAGCTTTTGCTATTCAAGAATTGCGAAACACTTATCTATTGTTCTGATTACGAATTGATTGATAAAACGATAAAAAAAGAATTACCAAATATTAAAAGAATAGCTTGGGGCTTTTCCGAAAATGCTGATTTTTCTGTTAAGAAATTGAGACAATCCAGCAATGAATTGGATTTGGAAATCAGCTATCCTGCAGGTCAATTTACATTAAACTTACCTTTTACCAATACGGCTTCTGTTGAAAATGCCCTTCACTGTTGTTTTTACCTATTACAATTGGGTTTTTCAAGCGCCAAAATACAGACTTTAATTAAACAGCTGCAGCAAAATGTATCCATGCGTTTGGAATGGAAGGCAGGAATCAATAAATGTATGATCATTGATGACACTTATAACAATGATTTGGCTGGTCTTCGTGTGGCGCTGGATTTTATGGAGCAAAAACACTATCATAGCGGTGCTATTGGTAAGACGTTAATACTTTCAGATATTCCTGAAAGTGGTATTGCCTCAGACGTTTTGTATAATACGGTTTCACGCTGGATCAGAGATTATGGCATCAGCAAATTTATCGCTGTTGGAACAGAATTATTTCATCAGAAAGCCTTGTTCAAAGATTTTAAAAACATACATTTTTTTCATAGTACAGAACAACTGCTTTATCAATTGGAGCAACAGTTGCAATTTAGCCATGAAACTATTTTAGTAAAAGGCGCCCGTGCTTTTCAATTTGAGAAAGTGGTCAGACAATTGAGAAAAAGGACGCATAATACGGTGCTCGAATTGGATTTGAATGCCTTGTTGCATAATTTCAATTTTTACAGGAAAATGCTGAAACCTGCCACCAAAATCATGGTGATGGTCAAAGCTTTTGCCTATGGCAGTAGTAGTTACGAAGTGGCCAGATTGCTTCAGTATCATAATGTTGATTATCTCGGTGTAGCTTATGTGGATGAGGGATTGGAGTTGAGAAAAAAAGGAATAACAGTGCCCATCATGGTGAT
>JBILRD010000216.1:0-4600 GCA_044372845.1 Saprospira sp.
TTTTCAGGTAGAACATCATTTATTTCCAAATATATGTCATGTTCATTACCCGGAAATTTCAAAAATAGTTAAATCTACTGCTGAGGAGTTTGGGATACCATATCTTGAGTACAAAAGTTTTAGAGGTGCTTTGGCATCCCATTTTAAAACGCTTTACAAGTTAGGTCACAACCAAATCCAAGCAAAAGTTCTTCAAACTTCATAGGTTTTAGAAAAAAACAACAGTTTAAATCATAAAAAAATCCTTCAAAATTAAATTTTGAAGGATTTTCTAATTTATAGAACTTGTAAATTATTTAATATTGATCCAAGGATAACATTACCAAAGTACAGGCAACTTCAATTTCTATTGGATAATCAGCGCCATGTATTAGGACTGCAAAATCTGGATTTTCCGTGCCAGGATTGAAAATAATTCTCTTTGGTTTAAGTACATTTAAGATGTAATCGTAATACTCCTCCTGAACATCAGGACTAATATACAGAGTTACGGTATGAACATCTTGAATAGCGGGGTTACCATTTAAAATATCTAAATCACAGGCAGTTTTACCTTGTCTTATGCCAACAGGGATTACCTCGTGACCATGTTTTACAAGTCGTTTAACGGCTTCGTAAGCGTATCTTTCAGGATTTATTGTAGCGCCCAGAACAACTGTTTTCATGTTTATAAATAATTAGTTATTGAAATTCAGAACAGTTTCTTTAATAATATCGATGCATTCATGTAATTGCTCTTCATTCATCACCAAAGGCGGTGCGAATCGAATGATGTTTCCATGAGTTGGTTTAGCGAGTAGACCATTTTCAGCAAGCTTTAGACAAATATTCCAAGCAGTTTTGCTTTCAGGGGAGTCATTGATAACTATTGCGTTTAAAAGTCCTTTGCCTCTGACCAGTTTTATTAAATCAGATTTTTCAACTATTTCTTTCTGAATTCTATTTCTAAAAATAATACCTAGATGTCTTGCATTTTTAGAGAGCTTCTCATCTTTTATCACTTCCAAAGCTTCGATGGCAACAGCACAAGCCAAGGGATTACCGCCAAAGGTACTTCCATGTTGACCTGGATGGATTACATCCATGATATGGTTGTCACATAAAACCGCAGAGACGGGATAGACACCTCCAGATATTGCTTTTCCGAGAATTAACATATCAGGTCTTGTGTAAGTTGTCTGTTTTTCGCAATGTCCTTCACAAGAACAATTTCCACAAACTCTAAGTAAAGCACCAGTCCTGGCAATACCCGTCTGAATTTCATCAGCAATAAACAGAACATTGAATTGTTTGCAAAGCGCAGCAACTTTTGATAAATAATTTTCATCAGGTACATAAACACCTGCTTCTCCCTGAATTGGTTCCACCAGAAATCCAGCAACATGATCTCCATGTTTTTCTAATGCAGCTTCAAGTTCATCAACATTGTTGTATTCAATACTTATAAAACCTGGAGCAAAAGGTCCGAAATTATCTTTAGAGTCAGCATCACTGGAGAAGGAAACGATAGTAGTTGTTCTTCCATGAAAATTTTGACCACAAACTAGGATAATTGCTTCGTTTGCAGGAATACCTTTTTTTTCATAGCCCCATTTTCTGCAAATTTTAATGGCAGTTTCAACCGCTTCAGCTCCAGTATTCATTGGTAGAACTTTTTCAAAGCCAAAATATTCGGTTAGATATTTTTCATAAGGCCCCAGTTGATCATTGTAAAAAGCTCTGGAAGTGAGCGTTAATTCTTCTGCTTGATTTTTTAGAGCATTGATGATTCTAGGATGACAATGTCCTTGATTGACAGCAGAATAGGCTGAAAGAAAATCATAATATCTTTTGCCTTCGGTATCCCATACGTAAACTCCACTACCTTTAGATAAAACTACTGGTAGAGGGTGATAATTGTGTGCTCCGTATTTATCTTCCAGCTCCATTATTTCAGTTGAACTGAGTTTGGTGTCGAATGTTTTCATGATTATTTTTATAAATTTGTTTCAATTATGCTAATAGATATCCATACACATCAGTCATTACGAACCTCTGAAGGAACATCTGTTTTGAATTATATGTTTCAAAATAGTTATGACTTTCCTCAAAATCAATTTTTTTCTTTAAGTATTCATCCCTGGTATTTAAATCAGGTTGAGCTGATTGATTGGGGTGTTTTATTTGAACAGCTTAAAAAAAATACAAAACTAATTGCAATCGGTGAATGCGGACTTGACAAAAATACTTCATTTAGTCTTGATTTTCAAATTTCAATACTGAATCAGAACTATATATTGGCAAAAAAGCTCAAAAAGCCAATGATTATTCATTGCGTGGCTGCTTTTAATGAGTTATTACAATGGAAAAAAGATAAAAATGAAGTAACTATGCTTGTACATGGTTTTGTTAAAAAAAAGGAATTGTTGAATAGTCTTTTGAAAGCTGGATTTTATGTATCTTTCGGCCTTGCATTGCTCAAAGAAACGACCTCATTGAAAGCCTCATTTGAGTCTATGCCATTAGATAAATTATTATTGGAAACAGATGACCAGGACAATCTTACAATCGAGGATATTTACCTGAAAGCTGCTTCCATAAAAAATATAGATGTTAAAATACTTGAAAACCAAATAGAATCAAACTTTAATAATTTTATAACTAACAATGGAAACGCCTGTTGAAAATGAATTCGCCTGGTTGTCCAGGACGGAACTAATCGTTGGTCGAAAAAATCTTGAAAGATTAAAAAATGCTCACGTAATCGTTATTGGAATGGGTGGTGTTGGCTCCTTTGCTGCTGAGTTTATTTGCAGGGCTGGAGTTGGAGAAATGACAATTGTTGATGGAGATACGGTTGATTTAAGTAACTGTAACAGACAACTACCTGCTCTACAATCCACTCTTGGACAATACAAAACCGAGATTATGGCGGAGAGAATGCGAGGGATCAATCCAAATATTAAGTTGAATGTTATAACTGAATTTTTAAATCCGGACAGAGTTCAAAGTATTCTTTCCCAGAGATATGATTTTTTGGTAGATGCTATTGATAGTGTTACTCCCAAGCTTCAAACAATTTCTTCTTGTTTTTACAGTGGGCAACCATTTGTGAGCAGTATGGGGGCCGGGGGTAAGGTTGACCCTACATTTATTAGAGTTGCAGATATTTCCAATACTTACAATTGCCCTTTTGCTCATATCATCAGGAAAAGATTAAAAAAATATCAGATAAGAAAAGGATTCCCTGCCGTATTTTCTTCTGAATTACCACAGAGGCATTCTTTGATGTTGACAGATGGAAGCAGGTATAAGAAATCTGCTTATGGTACCATGTCCTATGTTCCGGCAGCTTTTGGTTGTGCAGTTTCATCAGTAGCAATCAGGTCTCTTATTGACTTAAATGATAGAGATTTAGAATCATAACAAACAAAAAATGAAGCTTTATAAAAATCTTGTTGAGGCTGTTATTCTATCATTACAGAAAATTTTTCTTGAAAAAATAAAGGCTGACAAAGTTGTTGATCAAGTTCTCAGCTCTAACAAAAAATGGGGGAGTAGGGATAGGAAATTCGTTGCAAAGTATATTTATGAATCAGTGCGTTGGTACAGGCTGTATTACGAGATTGGTCTAAACTCTACAGAACCTGAAACAGAGGCAGATTGGTGGAATTTTATAGGGACCGCTTTTATTCTTAACGGTATAGAACTTCCTGATTGGGCCGAGTTCAATTCCATTGATAAAGCTAAAATTATCAGTCGAAATTCTGAATTACATACAAAAAGAGTTGTCTACAGTTCTATTCCTGATTGGTTAGACCAGCTGGGACTGGAACAATTCGGTGAAAAATTATGGACAGAAACCATAGAATCACTCAATCAACCTTCTAAGGTTGTGTTAAGAGTCAATAGTTTGAAAACCAGCAGGTCAAAATTATTGGATCAATTAAAAAGAATTGGAATTGAAGCATCGATCTTGGGGGATGATCAGGCTATTGTGTTGGAAGAAGCCAAAAATTTGCTTCAACTGGATCTTTATCAGGATGGTTTATTTGAAATACAGGATTTTTCATCTCAACAGGTAGTTCCTTTTTTGAATCCTGCAAAGGGTTCAATAGTAATTGACGCCTGTGCCGGCGCTGGTGGAAAGAGTCTTCATCTTGCTGCCTGGATGCAAAATCGAGGATTCATAAAATCGATGGATGTCGAGGAATACAAACTCAAAGAACTAAGCAAAAGAGCTAAAAGAGCAGCCGCAAATATCATAACAACAAAAATTATTGGACAAAAAGCAGAAATAGCTGAGTCTTGGCAAGCTCAGGGAGATTATTTGTTGTTGGATGTGCCATGCTCCGGAACAGGTGTTATAAGGAGAAATCCTGATGCCAAATGGAAATTAAGTCTTGATTTTATCAAAGAACTTATTCAAAAGCAGAGGCAGATTATCAGAGAGTATTCTAAAATGCTAAAAAAAGAGGGTATCATGCTCTATGTAACCTGTAGTATTTTGAAAAATGAAAATGAAGAACAGGTCGAATGGTTTTTAAATAGTACAGAAGAAGGTAAAAAATTTGTATTATTGGGGGAGAAAAGAATTATGCCTCAGGATGAAGGCTTTGAT
>JBILRD010000217.1:0-4596 GCA_044372845.1 Saprospira sp.
AACAACTAAAGGAACTTTATTTTCTACATCTAAATAGATATATTCAACGTTGGGAATTTCTTTTCCTTCAACCAGTATGGTTTTTTTCTCCAATTTTATTTTGTAACATTCCGTTCCCTCTATTTTTTCTGTGCCTAACAGAGATGCATTGTATCCCAATTTTTTGTGGTTAACCAAAGCATTAGGAAATTCTTTTGATGCTCTCCTGGCATTTTCAGAATCATCTGCAGGACTTTCCTCCGCTTTCATAGTCATGAAGCTTGTTGTCCAGCTGGTTTTGCCATCAAATGCAGCCATAGTCATCGTATTACCCATAAAGGTAATTTGAGTGTACATGCGTCCATCACTCATATTAACAACTTCAATAGGAATTTTCATTCCCCCTTGTTCTACATTAGCATTCATTTTCATTGACTTTACATTGTCCCATTTTTTTCCGCCAATAATTTCATAATAGGAATTGATAATTTCATCGACATTCTGAGCATTGACAGAGATTGTACCAAATGCAAAGAATAAAAGAGCCATGCTGTTGATTAGAAAATTTTTCATTGGAGTAATAATTAGTGTTTTTAAATGTAATACTTAGTGTTTTTTATTGCTAAACCGTTACAAGTTTTTATAATTTTTTTTCAAAATATACAGAAATTGGTATTCAATCAAATATACAGACAACTCGTAAAAAATATGTCAAGCGCTATCAGCAACAAATATATCTTAAATCAGTTTTGAATGAAAAGGTCAAAATTACACAAATTCCTTCTTTAACTCAATCACTGTAATCTCTGGCAAAATACCAACTCGACCTGGAAAACCCAAGAAACCAAAACCGCGATTGACATAAATCTTTTTGTCCCCTTCTTCGTACAATCCTGCCCATTGAGGATAGAGCCATTTGGACGGACTCCATTTAAATCCGGGTATCTCAACGCCCATCTGCATACCATGTGTATGTCCGCTCAAGGTCAGATGAACATGTTTTTTAAAACTCAAAATTTTCTCTTTCCAGTGACTTGGATCATGAGACATTAAGATAGTAAATTCGTCTTCCTCCTCACAATCAACAAAGGCTTTGTCCAAATCTCCCCTTTTTGGAAAATATTCAGCCTTTCCCCAATTTTCAACTCCGGCTAATCGGATACTTTCGCCATCTCTTTTAAGAACTACAGAACTATTGTTCATCAAATTGAAACCCATGGCTTCATGATGACGCTCCAGCAATTGCATATTGGTAGTCTTTTCCTCTTCATTCCCATTAAAATAACCATAATCGTGATTGCCCAAAACGGAGAATTTTCCTGAATTAGCTTCAATGGACTTGAACAGGTCAATATAGGGTTCTATTTCACTAGCTCTGCTATTTACTAAATCTCCGGTGAATAAAACCAGATCTGCATTTTGTTCTTTAATCATTTCTACTCCTCGGGCAACGGCCGAAATACTGTCAAAACTTCCCGAATGGACATCAGAGATCTGCAAGACTTTGAATCCGTCAAAAGCCGCTGGCAAATCTTTAAATGTCAGACTGATACGATGAACGGTATAAGCGTACTTTCCTCGAGTAATACCATAAAAGAAGGACATAAATGGTATAGAGGCGACGATAATCCCTAGCTGAGAAATGAATGTTCTTCTTGAATCCCAAACTGCCTTGGCATTTTCTTTATTGCTCAATTCCAAAAGTTTATTTCCACCATATTTCGAAATTCTGTAAACATCTTCAATGACAAGAAAAATAGAAAAAGCCAGTTTAGTAACAAAAAGGGTGACAAATAAACCTAAAAAGAGATTGCCCAACCATTTTAGATCTCCCATCTGGTATTGAAGGAAAGGGCGCCACAAAATCATCCACACAAAGGGTAAGACGACCAAAATCCAATATCCCCACTTAAAAAATCTTGGCATTCCATTTCTAAATACTGCTTTAAGGCCATTGAAAACATATAGTTCAAAGGCGATGACGATACTCATAAAAATGAAAAGCCCAATAAATCCGCGCATTTCTTATATTTTTGTTGAAAAGTTTTCCAGTTTTTGGTTGATAGCTCCGGCAGATAGCTGACAAGCTAAGCTCGCCTTTTGTTTACCGTCGAATTCTACGAACAACAAATATTCACCCCCTGATAGTTCAAATTTCGATAACCATTTTTCTGCATCGAAGGAGAGCGGTAAAGCAATGTATCTTCTCCCTTCTTTATTGAATTGCATATTTTCAATCCATCGATTGGTTTCTGTTTTTGACAATTCTACCCCTTCTATAGGTTTTGGTCGAACTTTATAATACAAGTAATAGTCTAAAGCGATTAATTGTTTTAAAATCAGATCATTCGGGAAATGATTTTTTGCAAATTCGAGTAAAATCTCATAAACATCACCCAAAGTGTACTGATGGTAAGCTCTTCTCTCGCCGAAAAAGATGCCCAGATTTAGTAGAAAATCAAAAATGCTGTATTGCTCTGTGACATATCGCAAAGTATTTTCAGCTCTTTTTTTATTCCAGTAGATTTCTAAGGCATGTTCCAACTGCACTATCTTTGCCAGTTCTTCTTTCGAGAGGTACTTGCTTTCAATGAGTTGGTATGGCGGATTTGGATCGAAAATAAAGCCATGCTCCTCTTTGTCCCTCATGGGAGTTCCTTTTAGGAATTTTAAAAATCCGAGTTGCAATTCTGGTGGAAATAGCTTGAAAACCTCTTCAATACTGTATTTGATATCATCCCAATAATCAAATGGAAGTCCAACGATAAGATCCAGATGCATTTCGATCAGATCATCCAGCTTTTTGACGATTTCTTTGGTCTTATTGAAATTTTGCTTGCGTTGTACTTCGAGATTAGCTTTTTGGTTGACCGTCTGAATGCCGATTTCAAATCGAAAAAGTCCTTTTGGAACTTTCTCTCTGATGAAGGCCACAATATCGGGATGGATGATGTCAGCAGTAATTTCAAACTGAAAAACGTTACCTGGTCGATGATTGTCCAAAATGAACTGAAAGATGTCAATGGTAAATAATTTTTTGACATTGAATGTTCTGTCCAAAAACTTGATAACCTTTCCGTTTTGCATCATAAAGAGCAAGGTCTCCTTAATAGTTTCTATTGGCAGATATCGTACTTTGTTATCCAGACTGGCCAAACAAAATTCGCATTTGTAAGGGCATCCTCTGGAGGTTTCCAGATAAAGCACCTTGTTTTTCAAAGTTTCTGGGTCCTCGTTGGCATAGGGCATCAGTCCCTGATAATTGTTCAAATCAAAATTTCGAACCTCAGGATTATAAAATACCTCATCGTTTTCTTTTCGAACCAAACTTGGCACTGAATGAACATTTGGGTAATGGGTCAGGAATTCTCTAAAAGGAATTTCTCCCTCGCCTGTGATGATAAAGTCAATACAGTTTAAAGCAATTACAGCTTCCCATTCATAACTTACTTCAGGACCACCGAGTAATATTTTGGTATCGGGATTTAAGGTTTTGATTTTCTCACAAACTTCCAAGGTTTGAGTGATATTCCAAATATAACAACTGAAAGCAACGATTTCATATTGTGCACAATAAGTGGCAACTTCCTGCTGATCTTCCTTGATGGTAAACTCTTTCCATTCCAATCCTTCGAACTCTTTATTTAAATCATAAAGCAGTCGAATAGCCAGATTGGTATGAATGTATTTGGCATTTAGGGTAGTAAGGAGAATCATATATTAGTTGTATACCTGCACAGGACAGCAAATTACGAATTTTTGCCCTTCCTTTTTAGAAAGGGAGATAATCCCATTAAAATTATTATTGATTATTTTTTTGGAGGTAAGGGTATCAGCATAGAAACCTCTTTCTTGTATGTTTCAAAATCTGTTCTGGTTTTCATTTGTCTTGCTTCCTTCATAGGGATAGATGCAAAGACAAACATCAAAAGCATGCCCAATGCACCAAGACCTGTCCACAAAGGTGCTGCGGCTCCAAAGCCTACTATTGCCAAACCAATCCAGAATAATATTTCTCCTAGATAATTAGGATTTCGGGAGTATTTCCACAATCCTTCTCGGATGCTGCTGCCCTTCACTCTATCCACTTTATTACGGTAATGGTACAAGGTATTGTCAGCAAATAATTCAAAGAAGGTACCAATGATAGCAATGATATTTCCGATGATAATCAAGCTGTTGATTTCTTTTTCTGCTCCGTCAAAAAGGAAGAACAATCCGGTCATCGACAAAAAGACAATTAGTGTCGGATATAGATGAATCGCCGAGAAATTGATCAAAGGAAATAATTTACCAAACTGATTTCGGAAATTCACATATCTCCAGTCCTCATGATCCCAGCCTGTCCAGCTTCTGTACCAGTTATGAGTCAATCTCCAGGACCAAAAGCTGATGCTAAAGGCGGTCAAATATTCTGCCGCACCCCAGACAATATAGCTGTTCAAAAACCATTGTAAAACAAAATAGAATGGAATAACGGACCAATAAGCATCGTAAACACTACTATTTTTCTTATAAACAGAAAAAATAAAGGCCATAATAGTCATCACTAAATCAGCAGCCAAGAAGCGTAGCATTTCAGTTTCCAAAGGAATGTAGTCATAAGCGAGATAACCG
>JBILRD010000218.1:0-4568 GCA_044372845.1 Saprospira sp.
TAACCCAAAAACTATGAAAATCAGATACATAGTGCCTAAAAACATTAAATAATATGCCAGAACTACAAAAACAATATTGACAATGGCAAGAATTATAGTTGACTCTAAATGCGAGAAATTTAGACTTAATAAAAGATGATGGATATGGTTTTTATCAGCATCAAAGGGTGATTTTCCTTTAATTGATCTTATAATAAATACCCTTAGCGTATCAAAAAGTGGAATAATCAAAATTGCGATTGCAACTGCCGGAACAGATTTTATTACCCATCCATCATGAACATGATGGTTACTTTCGATAAAATTGATTGCAAGTATAGCAGCCGTAATTCCTATTAACAAAGAACCGGTATCGCCCATAAAAATTTTATTTTTGGCATTGTAGTATAGAAACGCAAGCAAAGATCCTATGGTGGAGGCAGCAATAATGGCCATATCCATTCTCTTTTCTTCGTAAAACCAGTAGCCAAAAATAATACAACTTAAAATACCAATAGTAGCAGCTAAACCGTTAATACCATCAATAAGGTTAAAAGCGTTGATAATTACTACAATTGTAAAAACTGATATTCCAATTGCAAACAATTCAGGAATTTCCGAGATTCCAAAAATGCCATAAAGGCTATTTAACCGGACATTACCATATTTTACTAAAATAAAAGCGGCCACAAATTGACCTATAAATTTTTTATAAGCAGGCAGGGGAATAATATCATCTTTGGCTCCAATCAGAAAGATAATGATGTAGGAAGAAAGTACATACTTAATATCAGTTTGTAATGGGTTGTAATGCTCAAAGGGTAACCAAAAAGTAAAAGAAAAAATCAATCCGGCAAATATTCCTATACCACCCAAAGTTGGAATAATCTGTGTGTGGGAATGTCTTTCACCTGGCAAGTCATATAATTTCTTTTCCAAGGCAATACGAATGATGGAGGGTATTGCAAAGAAAGTTATAAGAAAAGCAGTTAAAATACTATAAAATATTTCAGCCATAAAACTGTTGAAGCAAATGAACAAATCAATTTTGGGAAATAGACTTGTACTGTTAGTTGGATGTAAATAATTATTTTAGGGTTCAATACATAAGTAAATTAGAAAATAAAATCCAATTATTGTATTGACATATTATCTAAATTAAAAATTTAACTAAAATATTATTTACAAAGTTTTTAACAGACTTCTCATATCTACTCTTTCACTAACTATTTTGTCTACTTGGTCTAAATGGACTCGCTCTTGTTTGGTGCTGTCTCGCTCTCTCAAAGTCACGGTACCATCCTCCAGCGTACGATCATCTACTGTGATACAGTACGGGGTGCCGATAGCATCCTGGCGTCTGTACCTTCTTCCAATCGCATCTTTATCATCGTATTGACATTCAAAAGAGTATTTTAACTTATCAAAGATTTGTCTGGCTACTGCGGTAAGATTTTCATCTTTCTTTACAAGCGGTAAAACTGCACATTTGATTGGAGCTAAGGCCGGGTGTAATCTTAAAACTTTTCTTGTAGCCTCTTCACCTTCAGCATTTGGAATAATATCTTCCTGCAGAGAATGACTGAGTACAGACAAAAACATTCTGTCACAACCTACTGATGTTTCTACAACATAAGGTATGTAACTTTCTTTGAGTTCCGGATCGAAATATTGCATCTTTTTTCCGGATAATTTTTGATGTTCTGTTAAGTCAAAATCTGTTCTTGAATGAATGCCTTCCAATTCTTTGAAACCAAAGGGGAAATTAAATTCTATATCAAGAGCAGCATTGGCATAATGTGCTAGTTTCTCATGATCATGATATCTGTGTTTTGAACTGTCATCGATGACTGCTCTATGCCAATTCATTCTTTTCTCTTTCCAGTAATTGTACCATTCCATTTCACTGCCGGGGCGAACAAAGAATTGCATTTCCATTTGTTCAAATTCTCTCATTCTGAAAATAAATTGTCTGGCAACGATTTCATTTCTGAAAGCTTTTCCAATCTGTGCAATTCCAAATGGAACTTTTTGGCGGGAAGTATTGACAACATTGAGGAAGTTTACGAAAATGCCCTGGGCAGTCTCTGGTCGAAGATAAAGAACATCATCTCCGACAGAACCACCTCCTTGAGTGGAAAACATCAGATTAAATTGTCGAACCTCTGTCCAGTTACGGGTACCGCTGACAGGACAAACAATCTCCAATTCATCAATCAATGCTTTAAATGCAGCTAGATCATTATTGTTCAACACAGCATTCATTCTTTGTAAAGCCGAGTCGATTTTGTTTTGGTATTCCACCACTCGGGGATTGGTCGTTCTGTATTGTTGTTCATCGAAAGCATCACCAAATTTGGCCTTTGCTTTTTCTACTTCCTTGTTGATTTTTGCTTCTAATTTTCCAACATAAAACTCTTCAATCAAATGGTCTGCACGGTATCTTTTTTTAGAGTCCTTGTTGT
Source organism: Saprospira sp. (assembly GCA_044372845.1). Lineage (GTDB taxonomy): Bacteria > Bacteroidota > Bacteroidia > Chitinophagales > Saprospiraceae > Saprospira. The sequence goes on from JBILRD010000218.1 coordinate 2,445, forward strand.
CAACCATCGGATCATTGAAAGCCGCCACATGTCCGGAAGCAACCCAAACCTGTGGGTGCATAAATATCGAAGAATCTAATCCGACGATATTTTCATGCGCCTGAACCATGGCTTTCCACCAATACTCTTTGATGTTGTTTTTTAATTGTACACCATAGGGACCATAGTCATATACTGCGCTCAAAGAGCCATAAATTTCACTGGATTGATATACAAATCCATACTCTTTACAATGTGATACTATGTCCTGAAAATCCATGATGTTTATTTTTAATTTTGGGCAAAGATACGATTCTGAGTAAAATTAGAATAATATACTCAGGTTAAAATTCTTACAATTTGACAAAAAATGAACCCTATTCCTCCTCGGGAATAACAGTAGTTGTTTTTGTGGAGGATTTTGGTTTTTCAGCGTCTTCTTTTTGAATTTCTATAACTTTAAGTTCTCCACTGGGAGAAAGCCATACAAATTCTTTTTCCCTTTCAATTTTAATACTGGGTTCCTGAGCTTTTAATCTGAATTTAACCTTTAGGTTATACATATATTGAACGACGGGCTCCAGAATATTTGGATTGATAACAATTTCAAATTTATCGTATGGAATTTTGTCGTAGTAGCTGCTCACTGATTTTTCAGAAGTTTTTACCTTGCCCTTGGTAGTGCCATCCAAAGATTGACTGGAGAAAGAGGAGTAGCTGGAATATCTATCAGTTGGGAAGGATGATTTTTCTTCCTCAGCTATCAATCTGTAAGCCGCATCTAATTCAATTCCCAGACTTTCGAATTGTACAATTTCCTTGTTGATGTAATCAATCGCTCTTTTTCTTAATTCGAAATAGATATCCTCATTTTTATCAACAAAATAGTCCACTTTGACGATATCGTACATCTCATTTCTGGCAGCTGCTGAAATAATTTTGCTTAAAACTTTGCTGTCTTTGTAACTGATATGAATGTTCTGTTGGATTTCGAAACCTTTAGGAATTTCATTGTAGGTGGATCTGCTGAAAAATCTTTTTTCTTCGACAAATTCATAAACTGGTACAAAGGAAATCATGTCGAGGTAAATATCTTCTTTTTTAATCCCTTCATTTGAAATTGCAGACACGAAAGCAGCATATCTGTCATTGAATAATCGATCGGTCTCCTCTGCTGTTTTTCCAAACTGTTTCATATTCAGAATAACGGTATAAGAACTGGCTTTCTGATTGTAGAGTGCGTTGACTTCCAACACAACCGTTCTGTCATCTATCCATTGAGGATTGGGTAAATTGGTAGAAATCTTATTGCCTATATTGATATTAGCGTTGTAATAATTTACATTCTTATCATGAACGTAATTGATTTCATTGTTGGCATTACCTTTAACCTGAGCCTGTATCTCAAAAGCAGAAATAATAAGGAGGATAAAAAAGATGTTTTTCATTTGGAGTTCCGAATTTAAGTTAATTTGGAAAATAGGGGTCTAAGAATTACCTTTGTTGCAAATATCTAAAAGAAATGACAGATAATCAACTTATTGAAAATAATAAAAAAGATATTTTTTGTCATTTGCAATTGTCTTAAAATTAAATAATTACACATATAATGGAGTTGGATGCTTTTGTTTTGGCTAATCAATATTTAGCAGAGGTTGAAAATTATAATCTTGATAACGAACAGGTTACTGAAGAATTTCGCCTACGATTCCTCGGAACAAAAAATGTGCTGAAAAGTCTTTTTGACGAAATTAGAACGATACCTAATGAACGTAAAAAAGAGTTTGGACAGCTATGCAATCAGGTAAAAAATGCTGCTGAGCAAAAATTTCAAGAGGCCAAAACAGCCCAGGATCAAGCCAAACTTAATCAATTTGAAAGAATTGATATGACGGCTCCTGCTGAACCTCTCAATCAGGGCAGCAGGCACCCTGTATCTTTGGTCATGGAAGAAATGATCGGAATCTTTGAAAGGATTGGATTCAGTGTCGCCGAAGAAAGAGAAATTGAAGATGATTGGCATAACTTTACGGCTTTGGGTACTCCCGAAGATCATCCGGCTCGAGATATGCAGGATACCTTCTATCTCAAAGATAGTAACAGTATGTTGTTGAGAACACATACCTCGCCTGTGCAGGTAAGAAC